>SHWE01000001.1 GCA_009693985.1 Alphaproteobacteria bacterium
GACGTCCGGTTGCCATAGGACGTGCGCAACAGCACGGCGCCCTTGCCGAGAAGGCCATAGCGATTCTCGTCCCTAAGGGTCACACGCCGGAACTGTGCGCCGCGCACATTTGTGATGCCGTAGTGTTTCGCCAGCCTTTCGTTGAGGAAGGTATGATCGGCCGTCAACATCTCCTCTACGTTCTTGTCTTCAAGCAGGATGCTCCGCAGGAAGAGGTCGATTTCGGTCGAGAAATCCTGGCGCAGTTCGGCGTTGAATTCGGGGAAGATTTGCCGATCCCACTCGAATTTGTCGATTTCATCGACGTTGAGCCAGCGGACCGCAAAATCCGTCACCAGATTCTCGGCCTGCGGAGCGGCCAGCATACGCCGCACCTGGGCGTCCAGCACGCCGGGCCGCCGCAGTTCGCCCGCGTTCGCGAGCTTGAGCAGCGCATCGTCGGGAGCCCGCTTCCACAAGAAGAAAGACAGACGCGAGGCCAGATCCCGATCGCTCAGCGCATGGAATTTCGTGTCTTTCGCATCCTTCGGCTGGGCGATTCCGCGATAGAGAAAATCCGGACTCACCAGAACCGCCGTCACCATCTGTTCGATCCCGGCGTTGAATCCGCCTTGTCCTTCATGGCCGGCGTCGTAGAAGGCCATCAGCCCGTCGACATCTTCCTTGGTAACGGGCCGGCGGAAGGCACGCCCAGCGAGAGCCGTAGTGATGCGCTCGGCGCAGGCGCGCTCTTGCCCAGAGCCTTCGGGCTTGCAGATGAACAATTTCTCCCGGCTGGGCGTGCGGGTGGGGCCTTTGGCCGCGTACGGCCCCCCGACCTCTATGGGCCCGATCAAGCGCGGCAGACGCAGATACCCCTTGAAAGCAAACCCGTCATATTGCGCGCCACCGGCGATCAGGTCGTCGGTTGCAACACGGGCGCGCTCGATGAATGTCACGACGACTTCGTGCGCACCGGCCGTCACCTGCACGGGGATATCGGTGAACCGCTGCATGAGCTTCGCTCCCGCCGGTGCACCGCCGCCGCGATCCACAAACGCGCGATCCGCGTCACCGCCGATCTTTTGCCGGAAGACTTCCTTGCGATCGATCAGCGCGACCACATTGGTCTCGTTCTCAATCCCGCGTGGGTAGAGTCCCATATCGAGGTCGGTGATCGTGAACCGGTACTCCCCGTCCGCCGGGAAAATGTACTCGAACCTCGTACCGCCCCGCGTACCGAGCGGCATACCGTCCACATAGCCATCCTGGTCTCCGGTAGCCGGCGGCGGGAAAGAGGCGTTGAAGACCTCCGGCACCGGCTTGCCTACGGCCATGCGCGAGACCACGCGCGCGACATTGACGTACTGCTCCAGGAAGGCGGGTGACACGGTCAACGCCGCAGCGATGTTGCTGAAGCCGTCGACCTCGATCTCGGCCGGCAGGTACTCCTTGGGATCGATCTCCACAGCCAGGAGGTCCTTCACGGCATTGGCATATTCGGTACGGTTCAGGCGCTGGACGGGAACGTGGCCCGCAAGCTGCGTCTTGCTGCTCTCGTCGAGGGTGCCCTCGAGCCAGCCAACCAGCGCGTCGATTTCCTGCTGCGAGGGCTGGGGATTGCCGGGCGGCGGCATCTGGCGCCCGCGCAATTTGCGCACGGCTTTCTCGAAGATCTCGGGGTGTCCGGGCACGGACTTTTCGTCAAGCTCGTCGAACAAGAGGTTGCCGGCGCGAACGCCCTTGTTGTGGCAACCGAAACAGTAGGTCTGAATGGTGGACCACTGCGATGCGGGACGCTGCGCTACCTGGCTCGCGGGTTGGGAAAAGACCTTGGAGTCAGCCAAAACGATACCGACGGCACAAGAAACACCGGCAAGCCATCTAGCGAGTTTCATATCAGCCCCCGCGGATTTACGAATTCGCGGAGCATACAGCAAAACAGGGCCAACTGCATCCGACTTTGTGGCCATATGGCAATGGCCGTTACCGCTGGGATTTCAGAAAAGGCAGAGGGAGGCGGGCCTCTCCCAGGCCGCCACCCTTCAAGCCTATTAGGTCCGTTCGACCGAACGGGGTGTCCGAAACAACGCCACCCCGTTCGGCCGATGAGCCGGCTAAGGCCTGACGATGATGGTGTCGCCGCCCGTGCGGCCTCGATTGCCCTGTTCGCCTTGAGCACCGGGAGGTCCGGGCGGTCCAGCGACGACGGCGGTATTTTCAAAGACGCCCATAGGGACGGTGAAGAGCCGTGTCGGACGTGCCCGGCGCGCGTTGAAGGAGACCTTGGACAGCAAGATGCCGTTGCCGAAATCGCGTTCGGCCAATGGCAATACGATGAATGAAATGCTCGCCCAACTCGGTCATCTCACCCGGATCGCTGCACCGACCGCGCCGGCGAGAAGGGCCATCGCTTAACCGGCAAAGAAAAAGGCCCCGCGCTTTCGCGCGAGGCCTCTTTTGCAAACCCTGAACCGCTGATTATTGCGGAGCAGCCGGCGGACGGGCGCCAGCGCCAGCCGCAGGCGTGATCGCATACGGATTCGGCAGATCGGGCAGCAGCGCGGGCTGCGTGCCGAGGACGGCGGTCAGCGCGTTGTGAGCGCAGATTTCGTCGCTCCAAACGGGCACGGTCGCCGCCATGCCGCCGACGCCGATGGCGCCGAGGAACTGGCCGTCAACCACGATCGGCAGCGCGCCGGCATTGGCGAAATTGCCGAACGAGATCACGCGGGCTTCGGACGTCGCGCCCGAGCGCACCGCATTCATCTGCGCCTTGCTGGGGGCGCGCGTGTTGAGCGTGGTCTTCGCCTTCCACAGCGCGGATTCGGTGTTCGTCTTACCCTGGCCGTCGCCGCGGACGTAATAGGTGACGATGCCGAACTGATCGACGATCACGACGCTGACGCCCATGCCTTTGGCGGCGGCGGCGTTCAAGCAATGGTCGCCGATCGCCTTGGCGGTCGCGAAATTGATCTGGTTCTTTTCCTTGATGCGATCCGCCATCGCGCCCTTTTGCACGACTTGGTCCAACGACGCCGCCGCCATGGCGGAGCCTGCGATTGCGGTGGCCGCAACGGCCGCCAAAAGCGCGAGATGAATCTTCATGGGTCTTCCCTCCGGTTATGATGCACGCTCAGGCATCTGGGCGCACTTTGCCTTTTTGCCGGCGCAGTTACAACGTAGATGTGAGGCTATTTCCACGACTGGCGCACATGCCGTAAGGTATTGTAGCCAAGCGAAAATCTTCAACTCATTTGCGCAAATCGTGACCGGAATCGCTCGTGCGAAGGCCGAAGGTGGGCGCCGGCGTCGCCGTCGCGCGCGGTGGAGGGGCAAGCGGCGCCTCGAACTTTTCCGGCATCGGCGGGACGCCGTTTTTGCTGGCATCGGGGATTTCATCGAAAGAATAGAGCTCGATGATGTCCGCAGGTGGGGAAGTGGGCTCGACGCGTTCGGAATGTACGCCGTTCGCAGTTTTGTGCATCGCCGCGACATGGGTCTCGTGCGGGGGAAGCGCATCTTGCGGCGGCGTGGAATCGTGAATCCGGGCGCCGAATTGCTCGAGCAGCGAGCGCTCGATTGAGGTCTCGGTGGGGGCGGGTGACATGGTACGCGCCGTTGCCGCGTGGGGCATCGGTGTGGCCGGTGCCGCCAGAGTGGCCGCCGCCACCGGAGTGGCCGATGCCACCGCTGCGAGGACAAACGGAGCCAGACGCGGCGCTACGATTGGAGGCAGTTCTTCGGCCGCCGCCAATTTTGTGTCCTCGGGCCGCGCGAGGCTGCGATAGGCGTTCGGGGATGCACCGAACAGAAGCGCCGAGAAGAGGAACAGGCCGGCCGCCTTCAGCGCGATCAATTCCGGCGCATGAGCGGCGACGATTCTGGCCATGTTGATGAGATATTGCGCGCGCTGATCCGAGGCGAAGCCGTAGAAGCGGCCGAAATCCGCGCCCAGCGCGAAATAGGAGCCGACAAGCATCGCCATCCAGACCGGAATCGCGATGGCGCAAACGACCAGCAACATGCGCCAGAACTGCCCCGCGCTCAGCGCGAGCGCACGGCGAAGGCTGGCTTGTCCATTCGCCGCCAGAGCAGGGAGAAGGAAGCCGAACCTGATGGCGGCATAGACCACTGCCGCAAAGGCGATGAGATCGGCGGCCCAGACCGCATTGGTGAGGGCGGGCGAAGTTCCGAACTCCGCCATCACGGGCAGGCCGTTCTCATCGAACGGAATGTCCGCCACGCCCAATCGGCCGAGCGTTCCGGCAAGCAGATAGGCGATTGCGCCGATGGCGACGACCATTCCCGCTAAAACGAGGACAAGGCGAAGGCTCGCGAGGAACAAGCGCCACTCCGCTGCACCGAAGGTGAAATGGGCGAGAAAGCTTTTCTTCTCCAGGCCGAGCGCGAGGCGGCTCGCCGAGACGGCAATCACGGAGAACAGCATGAGGCTTGGAACGAGCAGCGCCAGGATTTCGACTTCGTCGCGCCACAGCGCCATCGACAATCCGGACTCGGCGATGCGCGCCGCGCGCGTCAGGAAAGCGGGCGCAATCGCGATGGCGCCGACGGCGAAAATCGCGACGGGTAGCCAGATCAATCCGAGGATGTTGAAAAACCGGATTATCAGGAAGCCGTAGGCTCGGGCGATCGTCGCACCAATCGGCATCGTTTCCATGTCATTCTTCCGTTGACCGAAGCGCCCCAGCTCGGCGATACGAAATTAGCGACGCCTCTCAACAGCGGCAAACCTTAACGGCGCGCGCGGCGCACGCTCCCATCGCGAAAAATCCTTTTAAATTGGGCTTTTTTGCAAGGCCTGTCCGTCGTATCATTAACCTAGAATGAGGATTTACCCCTGCGCGATAAGTCGCGGGTGGAATCGGGAGGAGGGTTCGATGACTTCAATGCACAGCCGCGCGACTCTGATGGGCACGATTTCGACCGGCATCGTCGCCGCGGCGCTTGCCGTTGGCTCGGCCGAAGCGCGCATCGTGAAAATCGAAATCACGGCGAAGGAATCGCCGACCTTCGAAGGCAAGGCCTTCGGCGCCGCCGGCCAGTACGAGAAGCTGACGGGGCGCGCGCATGGTGAGCTCGATCCCAAGGATCCCAAGAACGCGATCATCGTCGACATCCAGAACGCGCCCAAGAACGCGCGCGGGATGGTCGAATACGACACCGACATCACCATCCTGAAGCCGATCAACAACGCGAACGGCAATCATCGCCTGTGGTTCGAGGTCAACAATCGCGGCAACACGCCGGCCTATTCGCTGATGAACGAAGCCGATCCCGATTTCAGCAAGGCGTTCACCGCCGCCGATGCCGGCAACGGCTTCCTGATGCGTCAGGGCTACACGATCCTCGAAGCCGGCTGGGATCCGGGCGCGCCCGCGACTCCCGGCGTCTTCGGCATTCGCGTGCCGGTGGCGAAGAATGCCGACGGCTCGCCGATCACCGGCCCGTCGATGGAAGAATTCGTCATCGACGACGACAAGACGATGCAGGGACGGCTGACCTATGCGGCCGCCAATCTCGACAAGTCGAGGGCGACGCTGACGGTCAGGGCGCATTATCAGGATCAGCCGACCGTCGTTCCTGCCGACAAATGGCAGTATACGGACGAAAAAGGCACCGCCATCCGTCTGCTGCCGATGGGCACCGCCTTCCAGCAGGGCACGCTCTACAGCTTCGTCTATGAGGCCAAGGACCCGCAGGTCGGCGGCATCGGCTTCGCGGCGATCCGCGACGTCGGCTCGTTCTTCCGCAATGCCAGCGCCGACGAGGCCGGCACCGCGAACCCGCTCGCCGGCTCCATCCAATATGTGATGACCGCCTGCCAGTCGCAGCCTTGCCGTACGCTGCACGATTATCTCCATCTCGGCTTCAATCAGGACGAGACGGGCAAGAAGGTCGTCGACGGCATGTCGAATTGGATCGGCGGCTCGACCGGCATCTTCCTCAATTACCGCTTCGGCCAAAGCGGGCGCACCCATCGCCAGCACATCGCCCGCTGGTTCCCGGAAACGGGGCCCTACACCAATCAGGTGATGCTCGATCCCGTCACCGGAAAGCGCGACGGGCGGCTGGCGCGCTGCACGGCGTCCAACACCTGTCCGAAGATTTTCGAGACCAATTCGGCCAATGAATATTGGGCCAAGAACATGGCGGTCGGCCTCGTCGATACCAAGGGCAAGGACCTCACCAACGAGCCCGCCAATGTGCGCAATTATTTCATCTCATCCTTGCATCACGCCGGAGCCTTCCCGCAGCGCGGCAAGGGCGTCTGCCAGCAGGTGCGCAATCCGCTGACGCCGGTGACGGTGTTGCGCGCGCTCACCATCGCGATGGACGAATGGGTGACGAGCGACAAGGCGCCGCCGGCCAGCCGCGTGCCGAGCGCGAGTAAAGGCACGCTGGTCACCTCGCTGCCGCAAACGGTGCAAGGGTTCCCGAAGCTTCAGGGCGTTGCTTACAATGGCCGCATGCATACGGGCGATCTGTATGATTTCGGCCCGAATTTCGACAAGGGCATCATCACCCAATTGCCGCCGAAGCTGGTCGGCACGCCCTATCCGGCGCTGGTTCCCAAGACCGATGCGGACGGCAACGACATGGCGGGCATCCGCATCCCGGACGTCGCCGTTCCGGTCGCGACCTATACGGGCTGGGGCTTGCGTGCGGGCAGCGAGGACGGCTGCGACGCGGCGGGCCAGATGATCCCGTTCGCCAAGACCAAGGCCGAGCGCGAGATGGCGGGTGATCCGCGTCCGTCGCTGGCGGAGCGTTATCCCAGCCACGCCGATTACGTGACGAAAGTGTCGGCGGTGGCGAACGCGCTGAAGGCCGACCGTCTGATGCTGGATGAGGACGTCCAGGCCTTCACGAAGAAGGCGGAAGAGTCGGCCGTCGCGAAGTAGCCGCCACGTCGAATGTAAAAATGCCGCCGCCCATGAGATGGGCGGCGGCGTTTTGCTGTCAGCGACAGTTCTTAACGCTTGAACGGTTCCACGTGGGTCTTGCGTAAGAGTGGGGCTGCCTCCGGCGAAATCATGAACCGGATGAATTGACGCGCAGGCTCGGCTTGCTTGGAAGCAGCCAGCACGGCGACGTCCGATTGGCATGATTTGTTGAGCGGCGCAGGCACCGGCCCGACAAAGTCGACACCCGGCACGCCGGCCATGATGTTGGTCTGCTGGATGCCGATCTCGAATTCGCCGCGCTTGAGATAGTCGGTGACGGGACCGCCGGTGGCGCCGCCGGTGAATTTCGTCTTGGCCTTCAGCTGTTCGGTGAGGCCGAGCTGCGCTATCCCCGCGCCTGCATTGGTGCCGCTGCAGCCGCGCGAATAGCCGATCGATTTCGCCGCCAGCAACGCCGCCTTGTACTTTTCCGGCGTGCTGATGTCGGGCTTCGGGGCCCCGGCCTTGACCGCAACGCCGAGCGGGGCGAGCACGAAAGGCGTGACCGTTGCGCCCACGACCTTGCCGGCTTTTACGAGGTCCTGCATCGGGCCGGGATTTTGCGTGATGAGGTCCGCCGCGCCGCCGGCCATTTGGCGTTCGAGCTCGCCGTCCTCGGCCTGGATGACGGTGACCTTGTGCCCGCTGGTCCGCGAGAACGCGGCGGCGAGTTCCTTGACGCCGGGCGTCGCGCCCTGATTGGTCAGGATGACGAGGTCGGCCGCGCTGGCTGTCTGGATCATCGATCCCGCGGCCAGCAAAATGCCGATGACCGCCAATTTCGTCTGCGTTCCCATGTTTTCCTCCTCCAATATGTTTCGTCTAAGCCGTAAGCGGCCGGTGCGCCTTCATGAAGGACCGTATCTGGCGGATCGCCAGTGGAATCCGCTCCTTGGGCTCCTTCCACGGATAGATGCTCATTTCGGCCTTCGGCGCCAGCATGGCTGCTTCCACCGCGACCGCGTAGGGATGCGCCGGAATGTCGTCGGGCAGGATCAGCACCGGCGTCTGGCAAGAGCGCACGAAATCGCGGCTCGCGGAAATGACGAAGTCGGGATTGGAGCGGTACATCTTGGTCAGGAACCTATCGACCGTTTCCATGTTGAGATCGGGCCGCCGCTTGACCAAGGTCGGACCCCATTCCTTCATGTTGCCTTCGTAGAAAAGATCGCGCATTTCGGGGCGCGATCCGCTCGGCTGCGCCAGCACGGCGGCGACGACGCGATTGGGCGCTTTCTCCAGGAGGTTCCAGATCAACGGGCCGCCGATGCAGAAGCCCAGCACCATGAATTTGTCGATGCCGAGGTGATCCATCAGGCCGAGCTGGTCGTTGGTGTACATGTCCCACGGGTTGTCGATATCGAGCGGGCCGGAGGATTGGCCGGCATTCGAATTGCGCAAATCCGATCCGATGCAGCGGTATTCCGACTTGAACGCTTCGTAGGGATTGAAGGGCCCGCCATTGCGCAAGCCGTTGATCGACGAGTTCAGTCCGCCGCCGGCGATGAGCAGCAACGGAAAGCCCGAACCCTCTTCCTCATAGCGGATACGAACATTGCCTTTTTCGTAGAACGTGGCGGCTTGTCTTGCTGGCTGCGCGAGCGCGCCCGGCGTTGCGGCCATCGCCGCTGCCGCGGCACCCGTCGTCAGTATGGTGCGTCTCATCCGATCGACCATTGGCGTTCTCCCTGATCCTTGTTGAGGCCAAATCTCAGAAATCCGGTTTGTTCGCAGTCGGAACCGCCGAGTCGCTTCCGTTGTAATATTCATTGGTGTTCTCGGCACAGACATGTTCCACCCATTCGCCGATGGGGCGGCCATAGGTGATGATCGAAGACCATGGCGTCGTGAAGACACCCGCATCCTCGACGGTGATTTGCAGCTGCAGATGCTTGCCCTTGTAATTGGCGTCGAACGCGATGGCGTTCAGACCTTGCAGGTAGCGGGGATTGATTTTCGCCTCGCGCTGCACGGCATCCTGGGCGGCCGTGTAATCGACGAGCCGGTAGCGTTCCACCACGTGTAATGCGTCGCTGTACGGCGTGCCGTACATGTCGACCATCGCATAGGGTCCGCGCTTGACGCCCACCGTGTCGATGACGAGCGTGTCGCCTTCATAATGGCCGACGGAATCGCCATACCATGACGGCGTTACCTTCGCCGGGTGAGCAGCGTTCATGCGCACGCGGCGAACCTCATGATCGTGCATATAAAGCATCGTGATCTTGTCGGGCTGCTGCAGCATTTGCAGTCCGAAGTTCCAGAACACATACGGCACGCCGCCGGGCCAGCACTGGTTGCTGGGCGTCGGATAGCCGCCGCCGCTGAGCGACAGCTCGCCATGCTTCTTGACGATGTCCGCCGCTTTGGCATTCAGAATCGGATTGGTGTAATCGCCGACAAGCTGGTTGTAATTGCTGACGCCGTTGAGCCGCGAGCGGTTGGTCACCGGACCCGGCCCCGATGCGGACGGCCCGAGACCGGGACGCATCCAGCGATGCCAGACGCCCGAGAAATCAGGAATCGATGTGGTGCTCTGCGTGGCAGCTTCTGCCGCCACCGCCGGCCCCTCTGAGAGGGCCGGCGAAGCCGCCGCCAATGCCAGCAACAGAAAAAAATTCCACCGTCGGACCTTCATGCAGTAACGGGCCGATGCGCCTTGAGGAACGAACGGACTTGGCGCACCGCGATGGGAATGCGTTCCTTCGGCTCTTTCCACGGATACATGCTCACCTCAGCCTTCGGCGCCAGCATCGCGCACTCCATGGCGACAACGAGCGGATGCGCCGGCACGTCGTCGGGCATGATCAGCACGGGCGCTTGGCAATTCTTCACGAAATCGCGCGTCGCGGTGAAGACGAAATCGGCATTGGTGCGATACATCCGCGTTAGATAGCGCTCGACCATGTCCGGCGTGATGTCGGGCCGGCGCTTCATCAATTCCACCGCCCAGCCATTCTTGCTGCCGTCATAAAGGACGGTAGGCGCCTCGGGGCGGAAGCCGACGGGCTGCGCCGGAACGGCGGCGACGACGCGATTGGGTGCGCGCCTCAAAAGATTCCAGATGAAGGGGCCGCCGATGCAGAAGCCCAGCACCATGAATTTGTCGATGCCCAGATGATCCATCAGGCCGAGCTGATCGTCGGTGTGCGAATCCCACGGCCGTTCGATATCGAGCGGGCCGGTGGACTGGCCGCCATTGGCATTGCGCAAATCGGCGAAGATGCAGCGGAAGTCCGATTTGAATTCCTCGATCGGGTTGAAGGGGCTGGTGACGAGACCGGCCATCCGCGAGTTCAATCCGCCCCCCGCGATCAGCAGCAACGGAAAGCCGGAACCGGCTTCCTGATAGGCGATTTTAACGGGGCCTTTTTCGTAGAATTTGACGGCTCCGGCCGGGCCGGCTGCTTGCGCAAACACTTGCGTTGTTGCGGCGGCCGCTGTCGCGGCCACGCCCGTTGCCAGTATGTCGCGTCTTGTCGGTTCCATGATCGGCCTCCTTTCAGCTCGTTGGAAATTATTGCCCCATCTGCTCGGATGCCGGCACGCCCTTGTCGAAGATCCGCATCTCGATGTAGCGCGCCGGCCTGCCGGAAAGATTCTGCTGGCGGTGGACGCTGCCGCGCGGAACGTAATTGTACTCGCCGGCCTTCAGCACTTGCGGCGGCTTGCCCTGCACGGTGAAGGTGATTTCGCCTTCCTGGATTGCGGTCCATTGCTCGCCGGGATGGCGGTGGAACTGATTGCCGGCGCCCGGCGGCATGTTGACGGATTGCAGGCCGACCTCGCGCGTCGGGTCTTTCTCCAGCGGCATCGTGAAATAGCGATTGTTCTGCGCCTGCGGCGCCGGCGCCGACAAGGCGGACGTCGCGGCGATGCCCACTGCTACGAATAAAGCTGGGACGATCGATCTGTTCATGAACCCCTCCCGTGTTTTCTTTGACCAAGCCTACATCGTTTGCGCTGAATTTCGGAGTGTCCATCCCTATCTCTATGAGAGACGAACAGGCCAAGGAACGGCACAGCCGCAATGGGACGAAATTGCACCTTATGGTCCGGAAATTTTGCGACTCTATCCCCGCGAGCCGACAGGGATTTCCGGGCTTTCGGCCCTCCCTGTCCCCGTTTTGGGGAGGGGGGGAGGGGCAGGCGCCCTGGCCCGGATTTTCCCGCATATTTCCCGGGGGGCGAGGCGCGGCAGTGCCGTCGCCGTGATTCAAGCCGGCGGCTTTTTGTTCTAAGCTCGACCCATCGCAATTGGACACGGGGCAGGACGATGACAAAGCGCAAAGACGGTACGGGCGCATCGCGGCGCGGATTCCTCAAAGGCGCGGGGCTGGCCGGCGCCGCCGCCATGGCCGCGCCGCTGAAGGCCGTCGCGGCGCAGCAAACGGCACCCGCGCGCGGCACGCCGCCGCTTCCCAATCGCGCCGCCGAAACCGCGCCGCCCGGACCCGAAGTGCTGACGCAGGGCAAGAGCGGCGGCGACTTCATGATGGATGTCATCAAAAGCCTCGGCTTCGAATATATGGCGTCGAACCCGGCCTCTTCGTTCCGCGGCCTGCATGAATCGCTGATCAATTACGGCGGCAATGTGAACCCCGAATTCCTGACCTGCAGCCACGAGGAAATCTCGGTGGCGATGGGGCACGGCTATTTCAAGATCGAGGGCAAGCCGCTTCTCGTCATGGCGCACGGCACGGTCGGCCTGCATCACGCGACGATGGCGCTGTACAATTCCTGGTGCGACCGCGTGCCGGTCTATCTGATCATCGGCAACATCTTCGATTCGCAGATGCGCCGTCCGGGCATCGAATGGAATCACACAGCGCAAGATGCCGCCGCCATCGTCCGCGATTTCACGAAGTGGGACGATTATCCCGCTTCGCTGCAACACTTCGCCGAATCCTCGGTGCGCGCCTACAAGATCGCGATGACGCCGCCGACTCTACCGGTGGTGATTGTCGCCGACGGCGCGATGCAGGAAGACGACATGCCGGCGGGCGAGAATCCCGTCATCCCGAAGCTGCCGCAGATCAGCGTGCCGCAGGGTGAATCCGGCGCCGTCTCCGAAACCGCGCGGCTGCTGGTGAATGCGGAAGCCCCGGTGCTGGTCGCCGACCGCTATGCCCGCAGCCCGTCGGGCATCGGCGCCAAGATGCTGACCGAGCTTGCCGAGCTGCTGCAATGTCCGGTCATCGACACCAGCGGGCGCCTGAACATCGCCACGCGCCATCCGCTGCAACAGAGCGGCCGCGCTCGCGGACTCGTCAGGGGCGCCGATGTCGTGCTCGGCCTCGAGATGATCGATTACTGGAACACGCTGAACACCTATCGCGATCAGCTTCACCGTTCCTCGGAGCGGATCACAAAGGCGGGCGCCCGCACGCTCAGCATCGGTTCCGGCGATCTCTACATCAAATCGAACTATCAGGACTTTCAGCGCTTCCAGGAGGTCGATGTCGCGATGGCCGCCGACGCCGAGGCGACGATGCCTTCGCTGATCGAAGCGGTGAAGAAGCTCATCACGCCCGCGCACAAGGCGAATTACGAAGCGCGCGGCAAGCGCCACGCCGCCAATCATCTGGCCGATTACGAGAAGGCGAAGAGCGACGCCACCTATGGCTGGGACGCGAGCCCAGTCTCGACCGCGCGCCTTTCGATGGAAGTCTACAACGCGGTTCGGGGCGAAGACTGGTCGCTGGCCTCCCCGATGGCGCCGTACTCCTATTGGCCGCAACGCCTGTGGGCGATGGAGAAGCCCTATCACTTCATCGGCGATGGCGGCGGCATGGGCATCGGCTATTGCGCGTCGGCCTCGCTCGGCGCGGCGCTCGCCAACCGCAAGCATGGGCGCTTCACCGTTTCGATCCAGCCCGACGGCGATCTTCTGATGACCATCGGCGCGTTGTGGACGGCGGCGCATCACAAGATTCCGCTGCTTTACGTCATGCACAACAATCGCGGCTACCATCAGGAAGTTATGCATGTGCAGCGCATCGCCAATCGCCGCATGCGCGGCCTCGACCGCGCCCATATCGGCACCACGCTGCGCGATCCCTTCGTCGATTACGCCAAGGTCGCCGAAGGCATGGGCGTTCACGGTATCGGCCCGATCACCGATCCCAAGGATTTGGGGCCTGCGCTGGCGCGCGCTGTCCCGATCGTCAAGTCGGGTCAGCCCGTTCTGATCGACGTCGTGACCCAAGGCCGATAGGAGAAGCGACGATGAAACGCATTTTGATTTTCGCTGCTCTGTTGGCTGTCGCAAGCGGCGCCGTTCTGGCCGCGCAAGCGTCCGGCGATGTCGCGAAGGGGCGGCAGGTCTATGTCGAAAAGGGCTGCGCCTATTGCCACGGCACGGTCGGGCAGGGCGGCGGCGGCCGCCTCGGCGGATTGCGGCTCGCCAATATGGGCATCGCTCTTCCGGCTTTCACGGAACAGCTGCGCCATCCGCGCGATGAGATGCCGCCTTACGTGGAATCGGTGCTGCCCGACCGCGAGGTCGCCGACATCTTCGCCTATATCGGCTCGCTGCCGCCGCCACAGCCTGCGAGTTCGATTCCAATCTTGAACAGATAATTGCAAGTCCGGTTGACTTCGCGAATTCGCGCCCCACAATCGCCCAAACGCTATTCCTATTGGGATGATTGAGCATGCACGACGTCACCAGTTCTCACTGGCATGAGCCGAAAGGCTTCAAGAATGCGGGCTACGGCGCCTGGAAGCGGCCCAACACGCCCTATGACGATTTCATGGAGGCGCAAGGGATTCCGATCCACCGCGCCATCGGCGTCAAGCGCGTGCAGGATTTGCCGCTCAAATCCTGGGCGCGGATGGGCGGGCGCGGCACCTTCATCCAGCTCTACGGCACCGAAGGGCTGTGGGGCGCCTATGTCGTCGAGGTGCCGGGGCGCGGCGCGCTGAACCCCGAGCGCCATATGTATGAGGAGACCTTCCTCGTCGTCGATGGGCGCGGCACCACCGAAATCTGGAGCGATGACCATCCCAAGCCCCGCAGCTTCGAATGGGGCAGAGGCTCGATGTTCTCGGTGCCGCTCAATTGCTGGCACCGCATCGTCAATGCGGGCTCCGCGCCGGCGCTGATTCTCGTCGCGACCACAGCGCCCAACGTCATCAATCTCTTCCGCGACCAGGAATGGATCTTCAATTGCCCGGTGGCGATCCCGTCGCGCTATGACGGGAGCGATGATTATTTCAAGCCGAAGGACGACATCGCGCCCGATCCCTTGCGCGGTCTTGCCATGCGCAAGACCAATCTCATTCCCGACATCTTCAACGCCGAGCTCTATCTCGATAACCGCCGCAGCCAGGGTTACAAGCGCATGGAGCCCAATATGGCGGGCAACGTGTTCTATCAATTCGTCGGCGAATATCTGACGGGGCAATATTCCAAAGCGCACGCCCACGCATCGGCCGCCGTGCTCGTCTGCATACGCGGCACCGGCTACACCTATACGTGGCCGCGCTCGGCGGGACTGACGCCGTGGAAAGACGGCAAGGGCGATGAAGTCTACAAACAGGAATATGAGCCGGTCGGCATGGTGACGGCGGCGCCCTATGGCGGCGACTGGTTCCATGCGCATTTCGGTACGAGTGTGGAGCCGTTGCGCCTGATCGGCTGGTACGGGCCCAACAATCACCGCGCGCACAAGCCGGGCCGGCCGGGCGAGAAGGCGATCGATGAAGGCGCCATCGACATCCGCGACGGCGGCACCGCCATTCCCTATTGGGACGAAGACCCGTTCATCCGCAAGGAATATGAAGAAATTCTGCGTGCGGGAGGCGTGCCGTCTCGGATGGACGCTTCTCTCTATGTGGACCCGTTGAAAGCCTGAGCGCCGTCGAAAGGTGGCCATGCCATCGTCGCTGGGATTGTCGAAACGGTTCATTGCCGCTGCTACGTTCGCCGCGTTTCCGATGCTCGCGCACGCGGCGGAACAGCGCCCCTTCTATGCCGGCAAGACGCTGAACGTGATCGTGGGCCTACCGCCCGGCGGCGGCGCGGACGCCTATGCGCGGCTGCTGGCGCGCCATCTGGCGAAGCATATTCCGGGTCAGCCCTCCATCGTCGTGCAGAACATGCCGGGCGCCGGCACGCTGAAATCGGTGATGTATCTGAACACCACCGCGCCCGCCGACGGCACGACGGTCGGCACGTTCTCCTCGGCGCTTATCAATGAAGCGCTGACCGCGCCGGCCCGCGTCAACGTCGATTTCCGCAAATTCACCTGGATCGGCAATATCAGCGAGGACGTGCGCGTCTGTTATGTCTGGGCGGCGAGCGGCGTGAAGAACTGGCAGGACATGCTGGTGAAGAGCCGCACCAAGGAAATCTTTATGGGCGCCACCGCGCCGGGCACGGCGGGCAATGCCGATACCTCGATGCTGCAAAATCTGTTCGGCGTGAAGATCCGCCAAGTGCAAGGCTATGCGGGCAGCGCCGACAAACGCCTCGCGGTGGAGCGGCGCGAGATCGACGGCGATTGCGGCGGCTGGATCGCGGTGCCGCCGGAATGGCTGGCCGAGAAGAAGATCAATGTCGTCGTCCGCCTGTCGCCGACTCTGGTCCCGGGCATGGATGGAAACGTGCCTTTCGGCGGCAATCTCACAAAAGACGCGCGCGAGCGCCAACTCTATAATTTCCTCGTCGCGCCGGAGCGGCTGGGCCGCCTCTTCATGGTGTCCTCGCGCGTGCCCGCCGATCGCGCGGCGATATTGCGCGCCGGCTTTGACGCGACGGTCGCCGATCCGGCGTTCCGCGCCGAAGCGGCCCGCATGAAGCTCACTGTGACGCCGATGAATGGTGCCGAGGTGACGACGCACATTGCCGCGCTCTATACGACGCCTGCCGATCTCATCGCGCGGGCGCGAACCATCCTGGGTCAGCCATGATGCGTGAAATCGTGTGGCTCGGTTTGGCTTTGGCGTTCCTCGCGGCACCGTCCGTGTCGTCGGCGCCCGCGCGTCCGCAGGCCGCGCCGGCCCTGCAATCCGTCGACCTCGAACTCGTGCTCGCCACCGACAATTCGCAGAGCATCGATCGCTCCGAAGCGTTGTTGCAGCGCCAGGGCGTCGCCGCCGCGTTCCGCCACCCGGACGTGGTGCGCGCCATCCAATCGGGCTCGCTCGGCAAGATCGCCGTCGCCTATATCGATTGGTCGAGCCTGCCTTACACGCGGCTGGCGATCGATTGGCGCATCATCGCCGATAAGGCGAGCGCCGACGCCTTCGCGGACGCTCTGCTGAAGGCGCCGCCCGGCTTTGGTGCGGGCACCGCGATCGGCGAGACGCTGATGCTGGCCGCTCAATTGATCGAGACCAACGCCATTCAAGGCGTGCAGCGGACCATCGACATCTCCGGCGACGGCCCGAACAATACGGGCCCCGCGGTCTATGCCGTGCGCGACGAGGTGATTGCGAAGGGCATCGGGATCAACGGCCTTCCCATCATCAGCACGGGCGATTATGGGCAGGGCGAGTGGGGCGCCTATTACGGCCAGCTCGAACAATATTATCAGAACTGCGTCATCGGCGGCCCGCGCTCCTTCGCGCTGCCGGCGCGCGGTTTTCAGGAATTCGCCGCCGCCATACGTCGCAAATTGGTGCTGGAGATTTCCGATGCCACGCCCCCGACGCCGATCATAAAAGTCGCCGCCAGTTCGCCGCCGCCACTTCGCCCGCCAAATCTCAATCGCGGCGGCGGCGCCGAAAATTGCGGCAACGACGGCCGCATCAGGCGCTTCCGCTTCTGATGGCAAAAAAGGCGGGCGCCATCACCGACATCATCGAGGACGGAGGAGACGCGCATCTCCTGCGCACCATCGGCCCGTGGCAGATGGCGTTCTACGGCGCCGGGTCGATGCTGGGCGCCGGCATTTACGGTTTGATCGGACAGGCCGCCGGCATCATGGGCTCCGCCGTGTGGCTCGCCTTCGCGGTCGGGCTTATCGCCGCGCTGCTGACGGGGCTCTCTTATGCGTCGCTCGGCTCGCGTTATCCGCGCGCGGCGGGCGCCGCCTATGTCACGCAGCGCGCCTATGGTCACGGGCTGTTGACGCATGTGGTGGGTCTGACCGTCGCCTTCGCGGGACTGACCTCGATCGCGGCGGGCGCACGCGTGATCGCCGAAAATCTCGGGCGTCTGCCGGGCCTCGAGACCTGGCCGCTATTGGGGCTCGCATTTCTCTATCTCTTGGTGCTTGGCGGCATCGTCTATCGCGGCATCCGCGAATCCATGTGGGTGAACATGGCATGCACGGCGGTCGAAGCGGGCGGGCTGTTGCTCGTGCTCGCCGTCGGCGTGCGCTATTGGGGCTCGGCCGACCTTCTTGAGTTTCCCGTCAACGGAACCGCTGATTTCTCGGTCGTGATCCTGATCCAAGGCGTCGTGCTGACCTTCTATTCCTTCCTCGGCTTCGAAGACAGTTTCAACGTCGCCGAAGAGGTGAAGAATCCGCGCCGCAACATCCCGCTCGGCCTTGTCTCGGCGCTTGCGTTCACGGCCTGCATCTATATCGGCGTCGCCATCACGGCGGTGTCCGTCGTGCCCTGGCGCGAGCTTGCTGAAGCGCGCGCGCCCTTGGCCGAAGTGATGGCGCGTGCGGCACCGTGGTTTCCGACCTCCGCCTTCCTCGCCATCACCATTTTCGCCGTCGGCAATACGGGGCTGATCAATTACATCACGACCTCGCGGCTGCTCTACGGCATGGCGCGCGACAAAAGGCTGCCCGGCATGTTCGCCGCCGTGCACAGAAAGCGGCGGACGCCGCACAAGGCGATCTTCGTTATTTTACTCATCCTTGCCGCGCTGGTTCTTTCCGGCGACATCTCGCAGCTCGCCTCTGCGACGGTTCTGCTGCTGCTGCTGGTCTTCACCGCCGTCAACGGCTCGCTCGCGGTGCTGAAGCTGCGGCCCGGTGAGCCGAAGGGCGGCTTCGAGATTCCGATCTTCGTGCCGGCGCTGGGCTCGGTGGTGTGCTTCGCGCTGTTCCTCGCCCGGGTCGGTTCGGGCGATTGGCGCGCGCCCGCCATCTCGGTGGCGCTGCTCGTCTTTGTCGTGGTGCTCTATGTTTTCGTCAAACCGAAAGCGCGGAGCACAGTATGAGCCCTATGGTTTTAAATCCTCCAATTTATCAGGGAGGAGAAAACCTAAGCATTGATGACCTAACAGGAACTTTAATTCGGTACTTTGTTGCTACACCTTCAACCAAAGATAAGAACCAAGGGTTGGCCTCGGGTGCGACGACAATACTTCGAAGAAGTTTGCCGAGTGGAATTTTTACAAACATGCCAGTTTCCGGTATTGGTTTTTCGAATTCATCGTGAAACCGATCGATGATGACGCGGACCTCCTTCTCGAAACTGTAAGCTTTCGTCTTATACGCAAATAAATCGGAATACGGATTGATTTACAATTTTGGATTTCGCCAGTGGTTCACGTATCTTACTTTTTTTAATGGCTAACTCATAGGGAATGCGAGCCGCGTTGATCGTATCGCGCAACTTCTGAACAGTTGTAGTTATAGCGATAGAGTTTTCCGAGCGACCATAGATTTTCCACATGGCCATGTTGTCATTGATATTGGCATGCCAGCAATTGAGGAAAACTTTCTCCCGCAGACGCGAATTCCATTCTCTAGCTGTGAACGAGATCTTGTTAATTTCGTAAGATTTGTCGATGGCCTGCCTTATAGAAGTTGTGAATGCTCCTTCAAATTTATCCTCAAGCTGATCGCCCCGAATGAAGAAGAGGCGCTGATTATGGATCAGGTCTAGAAATTTTGCCGTGTCGAGGTAACGCCACAAAATGGTGGTTTCATTCAGTTGATCGTCAACTCTCGCTTTGCCCTTAATAATTAGAGTCATCACTCAATCAGTAACGCCATTCGTATTAATCGTCTAAGGCACCATCGCGCCGGTGTAATCGACATAGACCGCATAGACCGATGTGCTCGCGGTCATGAACAGCCGGTTCTTCTTTTTGCCGCCGAAGCAGAGATTGGCGCAAGTCTCGGGCAGATGGATTTTTCCGATCAGCTCGCCATCCGCCGTGTAGCAGCGCACGCCGTCCTCGGCCGGATTGCCGCTGCCGACGCTGCACCAGACATTGCCGTCGGTATCGCAGCGCACGCCATCGGTGCCGCCCTGAGAAAAGTCGGCGGGGAAGATCTTTCCGTTGGTCAGCCGTTCGCCGGCGACGTCGAAAACGCGAATGTGGCCCGGTTGGCCCGGAATGGCCATGACGATGAGATAGAGCTTCTTCTCGTCGGGCGAGAACGCGAGCCCGTTCGGCCGGCCCGCTTCAGGCGTGTAGACCACGCTCGCGCGGCCTGTGCGCGGATCGAGCCGATAGACGCTCGGCGGCAATTCTAGCGGCGCCTTGCCGGTCGACTCGTAACTGCCGAGCTTGCCGAAGCCCGGATCGGTGAACCACACCGCGCCGTCGGCCGACACCACCACGTCATTGGGCGAGTTCAAGAGCTTGCCGTCGAATCTGTCCATCAGCACGGTGATGGCGCCGTCATGCTCGGTGCGCGTGACGCGGCGCGTGTCGTGCTCGCAGGAGATCAGTCGGCCCTCGCGGTCGCGCGTATGCCCGTTGGAATAGTTGGACGGAGAGCGGAACACGCTGACATGGCCGTCATCCTCGCTCCACCGCATGATGCGGTTGTTGGGGATGTCGCTCCACAGCAGATAGCCGCCGTCGCGGACATAGACCGGCCCTTCCGCCCAGTGGAAACCGGTTGCGATGCGCTCGATAGGCGTATTGCCGATACGGCGGAAGGCGCCCGGCTTCACGATTTCCAGGCGCGGATCGGGATAGCGCGTGCCCGGCAACGGGCCGAGCGGCAAAATCTGCGCCTTGGCGATGGTTCCCGTCGCCACGGCGATGCCTAGCCCTGCGGCGCCCGCCAGGAATGTGCGTCTCTCCATCGTCCCCTCCGAATGCGGTCTATTTCTCTTGCGCGTACCAATGGTCGGGATCGCTCTCGACGACGCGCAGACGGCGCACGGTCAGATCGTCGATCTCGACATCGTGCAACCGGACCCGCGAGATCGTCAGGCGGCCGATCACCAGCCGGCAGATCGCAAGCGCGCCGATGGCGATGGCGCCGACGGCGAGCGCCCCCATGGCGGTCGCACCCAGCGCAAGGGCGGGCGCGGCGGCTCCCGACGGCGAAACGTCTCTCGGCATGCTCAACTCCCAAAGATTGTTTTTGGCCCGTGACTCCCGGCTGGTCCGATATGAACCCGCCCGCGCAGCGAACGCAAGCATAGGCGGCGCGTGTTTTTTGCGCTAACCGGAAGGCCGGAATGGTAAATTCAACGGTGGAAAACCCTATGACCTTGAATTTGAGACGCGTGGTGACGGGCCATGATGCGGGCGGCAAGGCGATCGTGCGAATCGATGAACTTTGCAAGAACGTCATATCGCGCCGGCCGCGCCATCAAAGCTGCGTCGTGTGGTCGACGGGATCGTTCCCCACCGACAATTCCGGCGATGAGGACGGCGCGGCGCGTGAGCTAGGTTCGACCGATCCGGGCGGTACGGTGTTTCGCATCGTGCGTTACGAGCCCGGTGTCGCGCCCCGCAATCACCGCACCGATTCCATCGATTACGCGGTCGTGATGGCGGGCGAGATCGATATGGAATTGGACGGCGAGGTTGTGCATCTGAAACAGGGCGATGTGATCGTCCAGCGCGGCACCATCCACAATTGGGTCAATCGCGGGACGGAGGCGTGCGTCATCGCCTTCGTGCTGGTGGCGGCGCGTCCGGTCGAACGCAGCGGACAGGTGCTGAACGCGACCGGCTAGGGCTGGACCAACGGCGCGATCATGCCGCAGACGGAGACGGGCGAGTAGGGCGCGATGTCCTTGCCCATCGCGGCCGGCATGAAACCGTTCGCCACCAGATCGTGCAGCATGCAGATATAGCCGTCATCGACCGAACGCGTTGTCGAATCCGAGGTAATGATCACGGTCAGCGCGAGATCGGGAACCACGTAAAGCATCTGCCCGCCGAAGCCCCAGCCGAAATACACGGGGTGCCCATAGGCTTCGGCGATGAACCAGCCATAGCCATAGCCGTTGCCACGCCGGTCGCTCCCCTGCGGCGTCCATGAGGCGCGGATCCAGTCTTCCGACAAAATGCGCTGGCCGCTCACGACGCCGCCATTGCGATAGAGCTCGGCGAATTTGAACAAAGCGCGCGGGGACAGCGCCATCTCGTTGCCGCCGAAATAGATGCCTTGCGGATCGCGCGTCCACCCAGGGATGTCGATGCCGAGCGGCTTGCCCAGCCATTCGCGCGCCAGCTCCCAGGTGCTCTTGCCCGATGCCTCGGTCAGCACTGCCGACAACAAATGCGTGTTGCCGGTCGAATACATGAAGCCGCCACCCGGCTCGTCGAGGAAAGTCCGCGTCAATGCGAAGTTCACCTAGTTCGGGCTCATCACCCAGCGGCCGTAATTCTGCCGCCCCGACGTACGCTCGAGACCGGAGCGCATCGACATCAGATGATCGAGCGTGATGGCCCCAACCTTGGGATCGAGCTTCGCAGGCGCGCGGCTTTTGAGCAGCGGCAGCATCTTCTCGTTCGCGGCTTTAATGACGCCCTTCTCGATGGCGATACCGACCAGCGCGTCGATGATCGTCTTCGATGCCGATTTGATGTTGACGGGCCGGTCAAGATTAGGGCCGCGCACCACCTTCTCAACGGCAGGCTTGCCGTCGCGGGCGACGATCAGCGCATGAAGCCGTGGCAGGGCGCTCGCGCGCTCCACCGTCTGCGCCAGCTTTTCGGAATCGAAGGGTGCGTCAGCCGCGCCGGCCGGCACGAGCCAGAGCGATACGATCAATAAGGGCGCGAGAAAGGCGAGGCGGGACATGGGCTGAGTTTGCGTGGGGCCGTGCTTCTGTCAACCTTGAGCGGCTTCAGTTTCGCTTGATGGTTCGTGAGGGCGCGGCGCCCCTCGCCGGGCATCGAAAATGGCCTTACTATGCCGCCCATTCTTGAGACCATCAGGGGGCGCCCATGTCCATCTCGTTTCGCGTGACCGCCATCGCCGCGTTGCTTGCGGGCACCAGTCTCGCCGTGGACGCCGCGCCCCGCAACGCGACCGAATCTCGAATCACCGCGATCAGCGTGGCGGGCTCGCAACCGGTCGGCACCTATAATGGCGTCCGCTATTCGCGGACATTCGGAACGGTCACAGGAATCGTCGATCCGAGCGAAGATGTGGTCGGGCTCGCGGGCGTCAAGAAGAACGCGCAGCGCCAGTTCGAATACACCACCGAGTTCGAGATCATCGCGCCTGCGGCCGGCCAGCCCGCCAACGAAGTCATCTTCATCGACTCCGAAAATCGCGGCAACGCCGTGATGCTCAACCTCATCAACGAGGCCGGTATGCAGGGCCCGCCGATGGCGGCGCGTTTCCGCGAAGGCCTGGGCAACGGTTTCCTCCAGCGCCACGCGACGTCTTACGCGCGCGTGCAATGGCAGGTGAAGATTTCCAAGGACGTGCCCGAAACCGCCCAAGGCATCGGCCTTGTCATCATGCGCGATTTCGCGCGGGCGCTGGGCGGCCACACCACGGCGCCGTCCGGCTACGCGCCCGCCATCTATCAGAAGATGATCCTGGGCGGAAAATCGCAGAGCTCGTGGTTCGTGAATTCCTTCATCGCCGAAGGATTCAATGTCGAGCCGATCACCGGCAAGGGCATCTTCCAGGGCGCGCTGTCGGTCGACGGCATCGGCCATTGGATGGCGCTGAACAAATACGCCGCCCGGAACAACGAGACGCAGCATCCCTATATCAAGCCCGATGCGGCGCCGCTGACGCGGACCGAAATGTTAAGCCGTCCGGCGAGCGATCCCATCTTCATCGATACGGCGGCCTATACGGATTTCTACCGGCTGCGCGCCGGACTTACTTCGGCCGCGACGACGACGGCGAAATATCGCCGCTACGACATTCCGGGGCCGCACAGCCAGCAGCGTCCGCCGGTGACGAAAGAGACCTTCGAAGATTGCAACAACGGCCAGATGGTGCCGCTCAATCCGATCTTCATGTCGCCCTATATCCGCGCGCAAGTTCTGGGACTCGAAAAGGCGATGGGCGTGAAAGCCGCGCAAACGGGGCCGTCGTTGCCGCCGTCGGCGCCGTTCGAGCTTGGCCCCGCGCCGACGTCGCTTGCGAATTTCAATCCGCTCAAAGGCGCCGATGTGAAGGTGCCGCGCGTGGACGCCAACAACATGCCGCTCGGCGGCGTGCGCTTCCCCGACGCGGAATATCCGCTGGGCAAACCGCTGCCAGTGTCGCTGGCGCCGGTGATCACCACCTCGATCGACAACACTTGCGGCAATCGCGGCGCCTGGCAGCCCTTCACGGCCGTAGAGCTGAACGCGAAATATGGCTCCAAAGAGAAATATATCGCCCTCTATCGCACGGGCATCCAAAAACTGGTCGGGCAGGGCTTTCTGCTGGCCGAAGACGAGAAGGCGATGCTCGACTACGCATCCTATCTCTGGGATCACGCGGAGAATTATCTCGTCGCGGACAAGCAGGCCGCACGCTAAAGCGAAATCCCGCGAGGCCCCACGCCCCGCGGGATTCTCGCGAGGTCTCGACTACGGGTTGATCGCAGTCGAGGTCGAATTCAACGTCGTTTTCAGCGAGCCGCCGACGGAGTTCACCGCGGCGATGATGGCGACGGCGATGCCCGCCGCGATGAGGCCGTATTCGATGGCCGTCGCGCCGGATTCATCCTTCAGAAAATTCCTCACGAATTTTCTCATGTCCAATCCTCGATTGAGTGAGCGTTGATTCGTAGTGGAAAGGTTCTGACGAGACGGAAATTCCGCCGCGCGCATTTGATCGGTGTTCTAATCAAATCGGGTTCGCTAAAAAGCGCTTCAATTCCTGACGTCTTGCAGGAACCATTCGGTGGGAATTTCGCGCCCTAAGCCTGCTTTCTTCGCCAGCTCGTAGACCTTGCCGGCGACGGCGAAGAATTGCGCCCCTTGCAGATTGCCGCGCTCGGAAAAGGTGATCTGGTCGCGATTGGTGCGGCCCTTGGCTTTTCCTTGCACGACGAGGTCGGCCAAATTCACGCATCTGTCCGCCAGCAGCACGCCATGCGAGCGGCGTTTCCTGCCGTCGCCATGCTTCTGGCGGTCGGGCCGCGCCTCCCAACCGATATGTTCGTCGTCGAGCGTCAAATCGGGACGGCTGGTCGGATTGGGCGCGCTGCCGAAGCGCAAATAGACGTCGATGCGCTTCAGCGTTTCCGCGTCGGGCACGCCGCTGCCGCCGATATTGACGACATGGGTGCCCTTTTCGAGGCGCGTGCCGTCGAGCACCGGCACGGCGGAATCGGTGACGGCGGCGACGATGTGCGCGCCCTTGTAGATATCCTCCGGCCGGTCGCAGACTTTCACCTCGATGCCATGCGCTTCCGCCATCTCGGCGCCGAAGCGCTCGCGGTTCGCCTTGGTCGGGCTGAACACCTGTAATTTTTTGATTTTGCGCACCTCGGTGAACGCCAGCATATGGGTGTGCGCCATGCCGCCCGAACCGAGCATACCGACCACTTCGGCGTCCTCGTTCGCCATATATTTCACGCCGATACCGGAATCCGCACCCACCCGCATGTGTTGCAGCACGCCGTCATTGAGGAAGGCAAGCGGCTCGCCATTGTCGATGGAGGTGAGGAGGATCAGCCCGCAGAAGAGGCCCGGCCGCGAGCAATATTTCTCCTGCGTGATGACGCCGTTATAGCTCTTCTCATAGACGATGTCGGACTTCATGCGGATGGCGAAATAGCCCGAGGTCGAGCCGCCTTCCATCGAGCCCCATTGGTAATTCTTGGCCGGGTCCTTGGTCGGAATGCGGATGTCGATGCGTGGACGGCAGACCGCCTCTTTCGAAGCGATCTGAAGATAGGATTCTTCCAGCGCCGCGATGGTGTCCGCCATCGTCAGCACTTTGGTCACGTCGTCATTGTTGATGATGAGCGTCATGGCGTGTATCTTTCACCGTGGCCGGCCTCCGAGCCGGCCATCCAGTACGCGCGCGTCTGCGCGCGAAAGAGTTCTCTCTGCCTGCTGACGCAGGCAGGCTGGGTGGCCGGGTCAAGCCCGGCCATGGTGAGTAATGTCACGGGTCGACGGTGATGGTGACCTTGTCGGACACGACCGGCGGCGTGTGCAACACATGACCGCCATCGGCGAGCGCCAGCTCCAGCACATGGTTGCCGGCCGGAAGCGGCACGGAGACTTCGGTTTGTCCGCGGCCGAAATGCATGTGCGCCATGTCCATCGGGATCGGAATGCCGGGCATCGCCGAGGCGCCATCGACGATCAGATGATGATGGCCGGTGCCGGGATTGGTGGAGCCGGCGGGCGCGATGCCCATGGCCGAAAGGCCGAACTGGATCAGCACAGGGCTTTTCACGTGGTCGCCATTTTTCAGATTGATGAAATAGACCTTCGCGCCCGGCAGCGATTCGGTCGCCATCACGGCGGCGCCCGTCGCGAATGTGGCGACCAGCGCCACGGCAAAAGCTTTCAGTCTCATAGAACCCTCCAATCGAGATTTCGTCACTTTATATCAAACGCCCTTGGGCAGTTCGCCCTTGAAGTTCTTGTCGTAGAACTCCGGCAGCATGCGCGACGGCACGCCGTTTTTCGCCATGTCCGCTTCCCAGTCCTTCTTCACCTCGGGGTCTTCCATCCAATAGGGAATGGCGGTGCCACCTTCGGTGATGTCCATGCCGGTGTAATCGATGTGCTTCTCGCCTGGCGGGCCGGGTTCGCGCCCCGGATTGTGCGGGCCGAACCATGCCATCAGGCGCAAGGGTTCCTTGGAAACCCCGAAGTGCTGGTGATACCAGCGCGCGCCGCCGGGTGCCGCCGAGATCATGCCGACCGGCTCGTAATCGATGCGCTTGATCTGGTCCTCGTTGCCGTCCTTCCAGGGCGAGGTGCCGAGCCGTTCGGGCCAGGTGTGCGTGTAGCCCTTGCCCTTGATGCAGATGAGCACGGCGGCGGAGGTGTGCGCATGCGCCTTGGAATAGCGACCGTTCTCGTGCTGGCCGATCCAGAAATAGAAGCTGTTGCCGGTCATGAACGGTTCGACGCGCCGGAAACCGGGCGAGCGGCGATTGTCGAGCGGCAGATCGCAATTCACCGCATCGGGCACGAAATTGGTCCGCCGCATGGCGAGCCCGCGCACGGGATCGGGCTCGACATCGTCATTATATTTGTAGAAATCGTCGGCGCCGGAGAAACGATCGCGGAACTGCATCGGGCAATCGAAGATCGCATTCGTCGATTGCAGCGCGTTCATCGTCACCGGCGCGGTGGTGCCGGCCAGCAGCAGCGCAGGGCCCGAACCCGCATTGACGATGCGATGCCAGGCGTTGAGCGGAATCGAAAATAGCGAGCCGGCCTGCCACTCGAAAGTGTGGCGCTTGGTATCGCCCTCGAGCCAGACTTCGGTTGTGCCGCGCCCTTCCGCCACGAAGACGATCTTCTCATAGAGATGCTTCTCGGGGTTGAGTGCGCCGCGCCCCGGCACTTCCACCAGGTAGCAACCCCATTTCGTTTCCGTGCCGTGAAGCTGGATATAAGTGCCGCGCCCACCGGTGCGTTTCCAGGGTTGCAACGGCAAATTGCGCACATTGCCGATGCCGATGTCGCGGAAACAGGGAATGCCTTCGGAATCCATGAACAGATCGTAGGGCGTCTTCACGCGCCCCCATTTGCCGAGACCGGCGCGCTGCCCCGCTTTGGGCTCGTGCCAATGGGTTTTCGTCGCGACGTCGTGCATGGCGGTCTCGTTCTTTGGATATGGGTTGGGGCCAGAATAGCCATTGGGGCGGTTGCGTCAAACGCGCCGCCGATGGGCCTGGAACGGCGCTTGACGGGAGGGCGTTTCCCGCTAATTTCGCGAGCATGTCCGCTCTTCGCTTGGCCAGTTTCCGGTATCAAACCCGCGACCTCTATGGGGCGGTGACGGAAGGCGGCATCGTCGATCTTTCCAAGCGTCTGGGAGCGAAATATCCCGCGCTGATTGACCTCATCGCCGCTGGCGCCGTCGCCGAAGCGCGCAAGGCGGCCGATGCACCGGCCGACTACAGCCACGCCGATGTGACATTCCTGCGGCCGGTACCGAAGCCGGAAAAGATCATCTGCGTCGGCATCAATTATCCCGAGCGCGTGACCGAATACAAAGACGGCCGCGAGCCGCCGAAATATCCGAACCTGTTCGTGCGCTTTCCCGACTCGCTGGTTGGCCATGAAGGCAAATTGGTGCGGCCCAAAGTGTCGGAGAAATTCGATTACGAGGGCGAGATCGTTCTGGTGATGGGGAAGACCTGCCGCCAAGTGCCCTATGACAAGGCGCTCTCGATGGTGTTCGGTACCACGCTCGGCAATGAAGGAACGTTGCGCGACTGGTTGCGTCACGGCTCGCTGAACGTCACGCAAGGAAAAAATTTCGACGCATCGGGAAGCCTCGGGCCGTGGATCGTGCCGGCGGAAGACGTCGATCCCGGATCGAATCTGCATCTAATGACACGCGTGAACGGCGAGTTGCGGCAGGACGATCACACGGCGCGACTGACCTGGAATTTCCCCTGGCTGATCGAATACATCACGAAATTCGCGACCCTGAAGCCGGGCGATCTCATTTTCACCGGCACGCCGGTCGGCGCCGGCGGCCATCAGACGCCGCCCGCCTGGCTGAAGCCGGGCGATGTGCTGGAAGTCGAAGTGCCGGAAATCGGCGTGTTACGGAATGTCGTCATAGACGAAAAATAAAAGCACGCGTGAGTGACGCGGGCTAGGTGGGGAACGATGGCCAAATTGAAGCTCTCCTTCGCGTGCGCGCTCTATGACCGCATGCAGCCGCTTTATACGGGCGAGGTCGAGCCCGACGGCATTGAGCTGAATTTCATGCCCATCGAGGAACCGCGGCCGATCTTCGACCGCATGTCTGGCGGTCAGGAATTCGACGTCGCCGAATATTCGTCTTCCGAATTCGTGCAGCGCTTCGCCAATAAGCAATGCCCGTTCGTCGCCTTGCCGGTATTTCCCTCACGCGCGTTTCGCCACGGCTTCATCGCCATCAACAAGAAGTCCGGCATCACCAAGCCCAAGGATTTGGAGGGCAAGCGCGTCGGCGTGCCGCTCTACACGATGACGGCGGCGATCTTCATTCGCGGCCTTCTGCAACATGAATATGGCGTGGACTTCGAGAAGATCCATTGGGTGCAGGGCGCGGTGAACCATGCCGGCAGCCACGGCGATCCGCATGTGTTGCCGCTGTTGAAACCGATGAATGTCGAGCCGGCGCCGGGCGGGAAATCCCTCAGCGCTCTGATCGAACAGGGCATCGTCGATGCGACGCTCGGCACGTCGCTGCCGGAATCCATCCGCACCAATCCCGACATCGGGCGGCTGTTCCCGAATTATGTCGAACTGGAAAAGGAATATTACAAGCGCACCGGCATCTATCCGATCATGCATCTGATCGCGATTCGCAAAGACATCTACGAGCGCTATCCGTTCGTCGCGACCAGCCTCTACAACGCCTTCGTCAAGGCAAAGCGGATCGCGCTGCGCAACATGTATAATCTGCGCGCGCTGCGCTACATGACGCCCTGGCTGATGCGCGACATCGACGAAATCTACGATGTCTTCAACGGCGATCCCTGGCCCTATGGCGTCGAGCCTAACCGCCGCACGCTCGAAGCGCTCGTCACCTATTTGAAAGACCAACATTTGATCGCGGACGCCCCCAAGGTCGACGATCTGTTCGTGCCGTCCTATGGCGAGCCCGATTCCTGGTTCTAGAATTCCACTCGGAGATTTGCGCATGTCGAAATTGAAAACTCTCATCAACGATCTGGTGATCGCTAATCGCATCCTCGCCAATGAGGACGTGGTCGATGCCTATGGCCATGTCAGCGTGCGCCATCCCGACGATCCGAGCCGCTTCTTTCTCGCCCGTTCGCTGGCCCCGGAATTCATCACCCCCGCCGACATCATGGAATTCACGCTCGACGGCGTACCGGTCAAGAAGGGCGGGCCGTCGCCCTATCTCGAACGCTTCATCCATGGCGGCATCTTCGAAGCGCGGCCCGATGTCGTGGCGGTGGTGCATGCGCACGCGGAAGACACCCTTCCGTTCGGTCTGGTGGAAACGCCGATGCGCCCCGTGATCCATTCAGGCAGCTTCATCGGCGCGAAGGTTCCGGTATGGGATATCGCCGACAAGTTCGGCGACACCAATTTGCTCGTCGCCAATGTCGAACAGGGCCAGGATTTGGCCAAAACGCTCGGGCCCAACAATGTCGCGCTGATGCGTGGGCACGGCTTTGCCTGTGCCGCGCGCTCGCTGATCGAAGTGGTGCGCATGTCGGTGTACCTGCCGCGCAATGCGCGCGCGCTGTCCGGCGCCAAGCAATTGGGCGGCGCGGTCAAATATCTCAGCCAGGGCGAGATCGACGCGCGCAATCGCGGCTATAGCCCCTATTCGGTCGAGACGTGGCGGGCCTGGCATTATTGGGCGACCAAAGCGGGCGTCGGCAATATGGTGACGCGCCCCGATACGAAGGTCGCGGTGTCGAAGAAGCCGGCGAAGAAATCGAAGACGGCGAAGGGCAAGAAAAAATGAAGCTCGCAAGCTATCTTATAGACGGCAACCCCGCCTTCGGTCTCGTTACCGATTTGGGCGTCATCACGCTGTCGGATCGCCTCAGAAAGCCGGCGATGACATTGCGCGAAGCGTTGGCCGACGGCGAAGCGTTCGACGAGATGCTGAAGCTCGCCAAGGGCGCGGAGCCCGACCACCCGCTCGAAGGGCTTCACTATCTTCCGACCATCACCGATCCGGGCAAGATCCTTTGCGTCGGCATCAATTACCGCGCCCACGCCGCCGAGCACGGTCATGCCGCCGCGGAGAAGCCCAATATCTTCACCAAATTCACCGACTGCCTCGCCGCCCATAATGATGTGATGTGGCGGCCCAAGGCGTCGGCGTGCCTCGATTTCGAAGGCGAGCTGGTCGTCGTCATCGGCAAGGGCGGCCGGGCGATTCCAGCCGAAGACGCGCTGAGCCACGTCGCAGGCTATACGTGTTTCTGCGACGGCTCGGTGCGCGACTTCATCAAGGTCTCGCTGATCACGGGAAAAAATTTCCCGATGACGAGTCCCTTGGGCCCGTGGATGGTGACCGCGGATGAAATCCCGGACCCGTCAAAGCTGACGCTGACGACGCGGCTGAACGGCGCGGTGATGCAACATTCCGGCGTGGACATGCTGATGCACGACGTGCCGGCGCTGATCGCCTATTGCTCGGCGTTCACGGAGTTGGCGCCGGGCGACATCATCGCCACCGGCACGCCGGAAGGCATCGGCGCGCGGCGAACGCCGCCGGTGTGGATGAAAGCCGGCGATGTGCTGGAAGTGGAAATCTCCAACATCGGCACGCTGCACTCGCGCATCATCGACGAGCCGTAACCTCTTCTTCCCTCCCCCCTTGTGGGGGAAGGTGTCGCGAAGCGACGGAAGGGGGGATTACTGCACGATCTGGGTGATCGAGCCGTCGGCGTTCTTGCCCTGCGAACGATATTGCCCGAGCGCCGTCAGCAAAGCCTTGTCCGACACCGTGTAGAGCACCGCGTCGTTCTTGCCGGTGTTGACGTGACGGCGCCACAGGAAGTTCGGCACCGCCATGATGTCGTTCTTCACCCAATCGAAGCGCTGACCGCCGATCTCCGAGAAGCCTTCGCCTTCCAACACCACGATGAAGGTGGAACAGGTCTCGCGCTTAAAGCCGGTTTCTTCGCCCGGCCGCAAGCTTTGCGCGCAATAATCGAGCGAGGCGAAGACCGGCCCACCGGTGACCGGATTGACGAATTGCATCTTGATGCCTTCGAATGGATCGCCCTTCTCACCGCGAAGCGCGCGCAACGTATCCATCACATCGACGCCCTTGTAGTGGAACATCGGCGAGGTGTTTTGGCCCCAGCCGCGCTGGTTCGGCGCGAACACGGGCTTCAACCCGCCATGACCGTACATGCGCGTCGAATGGCCGTCGGAATGAACCGCCGGCTGCGATTTCGCGTTCGACTTCGCGGCATCCTGCGCCGCGATATAACCCTGATCGACCCACACGGCATCCAGATATTCCATCAGCGGCCAATCCAGCATGTCGATCCAGATCATCGGATCCGGATCGTCATTGCCGTGATCGTGCCAGGTGCCGTTCGGCGTGAACACGATGTCGCCGCGGCGGCATTCGCAGCGCTCGCCTTCGACATTGGTATAGCCGCCTCTGTCCGACAGGATCGTGCGGCTGGCGTTCGGGCTGTGCACATGGGCGGGCGCGACGTCGCCATGATTGTAGATGGCGATGGCGCAGCGGATCGTGTTGGTGATCTGCAAGCGTCCACCGAGTCCCGGATTGGTGAGCAGGATGCCCTGACGGTCGGTGCGCTCCAAGAGCTCGCCTTTGGCCTCGCCGGCGATTTCAGAGATCTTCTGCAAGTAAGGATAGATTTCGCTCCAGCGCCAGCGATGCGCCAGCATCTTCATCTGGTTCGCCGCGACGCGCCCCTTGGCAAGCTCGCCGGCGCCCGACTCCCCGCCCATATCCACGAACCACGGCCGCTGCGCCGGGGAATTCGCCTGCGTGCGAATCCAGGCGTTCAGCTTCGCGGTTTCGGTGTTGAGCTGGTCGAGCTGCTCGGCCGGGCTCGCCTTCTTCTGGGCCGGGTTCGTCACGACGGTCATTGACTGCTCCTCACAAGGCTTTGCCATCAAATATAATGCTGCCAGAAACTTAGCAAACGGGGTTGATCGAGATCAATAAACCGCAATGTTTCAGCCAGCTTTAAGCAGGAAATCCTTGAGCGTCTTGGTAAAGAATTGGGGCTGTTCGAGATTGGAAATGTGCCCGGCGCCCGGCACCTCGATAAAGGCGGAACCCGCAACGCCAGTGTGCAGCGCCTTGGTGCCGGGAAGCGCCGCGTCCTTGCCGCCGCAGATGAATAGCGTGGGCGTCGTGATCGCGCCGAGACCGGGACGCAAATCGAAATCGGAGAGCGCATAGGCGCAGCCGACGAAGCCCGCGACCGGCGTGGTGCGGATCATCTGGCGCACCTTGTTGGCGGTGGCCGGATTGGCGGCAAGGTACTCCGCCGGGAACCAGCGGCCGAGGGTGGGTTCGACCAGCGCCGCGATACCCTTGTCGCGGGCAAGCGCGATACGCTCCTCCCATTGCTGGGCCGATTGCGGCGTCGAGGCGGGCCCGCAATCGCACGGCACCAGGCGGTCCACGCGGCCAGGATGTTTCTCGGCCAGCGCGACGGCGGTCATGCCGCCCATCGAGAGACCGACGAAATGGGCGCGCGCGATGTTGAGCGCGTCATAGAGCCCGATCACGTCGGCGACCAGCGTGTCGAAATTGTAGCGCCCGTCCGGCGCGTCGGTCTTGCCGTGGCCACGCTGGTCGTAGCGCAGCACGCGGAAATCCTTGGCGAGGGCCGCGGCCTGGTCGTCCCACATCGAAAGATTGGTCGCGAGCGAGTTGGAGAACACGACCCAGGGCGCGCCCTCTCTGCCGTCGATCTCGCAATTGAACGTGATTCCGTTGGCTTTGACTTTCATGGGGCGCCTCAGACTTTCCAAAAATCTTTCAGCAGAGCGAGCATAGCGGCGGGCGATGTCGTCGGCATGAAATGGCCGGCATCGATGGTTTCGAAACGCGCGCCCGGAATCTGTTTGGCGATGGCCTCGGTGACGGCGACCGCGCGGATGAAATCCTGGCGGCCGGCGATCACCAGCGTCGGACAGGCGATGGTCGAAAGCAGACTCATCATGTTGGTGCGCGCCATCATGCGGAAGGCAAGCCCGAAGCCGACGGGATCGTTGGCGAGATAACGCCCGCGATAATTCTCGTAAGTCTCGCGATCCGACAATTTCGGCGGATAGGATTTGTCGAGCATGCCCGGAAGGATCGCGCGAATGCCTTCGGCTTCCGCCTTGGCCGCGACGCTATTGAGCGCATCGGCGCGGGACGGATCGACGCCGGGCGCCGGGTTGCAGAAGACGAGGGACGCCACCTTGCCGGGCGCACGCTTGTTGAATTCGAGCGCCTGCATGGAAGAGGCGGCCAGCGAGACGATATGGAAGGGCGGCGGCAAACCGGCGGCGGCGATCAGCGCTTCCAGATCATCAACCAGCGTTTCGATGCTGTATTGCGCGCGAACCTTTTCGCTCAAGCCGAAGCCGCGCTGGTCGTAGCGCAAGACCCGCATCTTCCCGGTCAGGCCCGGAACCACGCCGTCCCAAGAATCGAGCGAGCCGCCGATTTCGTGCAGGAAGATCGCGGCCGGGCCGTTCCCTTCCACTTTGTAATGAAAGCTGGCGCCGTTTGCTGTTGTCCAAGGCAAAGCTACTGCTCCCCGAAAATGTTGAAACCAACTCTATAGACATGTCATGGCCCGCAAAAGCTAGCCATCCAGGCGAAGACGGGCTTGATCTGCGCATGGACATGCGCCGGATGGATGGCGTCCCCGCGAAGGCGGGGATCAAGTCGGGCCATGACATTCCTGAAAATCAAACCGTCGTGTGCGCGGCGCCTTCTTTCGCGGCGAGCGCATCGAGTGCCGCCGTCGCGAAGGGCTGATCGGGCCCGAGCACGATGGCGGCCGACCGCACCCGCTGATGCACGGGTTCGACGCCGGGTGGCGCCGTTCCCTGTTCCACCAGCGCCTTCGCCGCACGGATCAGGCGGCGGCGCGCCATCACGATGCCCTTGTCGGTGCCGACGAGATTCTCCCGCGAGCGGTCGACGATGGTGCCCATGCTTTCCTGGATCGATGCATCCTGCATCGCGAAGCCTTCGACGCCGCCATAGGAGCGGCCGCGTTTTTGTGCCGCGCGGTCGATCAGATAATCATTGTCCTTATTCGCCGTCGGGCGGAACGTCACCGGATCGACCACGGTGTGGATGCCTGCGCCGTTCTTCATCTGCTCGACGAGCTCGGGTTCCAGCGGCGATGTTACGCGATAGTCGAAGCTCCAGGTCCAGCAATTCTCATCGTCGCGTGGAATGAAAAAATGCCCGTGCACCGGATGATTGCCGCGCGGCGGGATCATCGTGAAGGCCGGCATCACCCATTGCGTGATGCGCCAATAGAAATTGCCGTTGTCGGCGTTGCGCCGCGCGCCGATATAGAGCCCGCCCGGGCTTTCCACGACGTCGAACACCGGCATCAGGTCGCCCATATTGTATTGATTGCCCTTGGCGCCCTTGAACACCGGATCGGTTTCGAGATCGCCGCGGTGCAGGAACGAGACATGGCTGGAATCGATGCCGCCTTCGAGCGCCTGTAGCCAATTGCATTCCTGCCAGCGCTTGGAGACGAAACGGTGCGCATCGGGCACCAGTGTGAATTCCCATTCGGGCAGCGGCGGCTGGCGATCCGACGGACCCATATAGGTCCACAGGATTCCGCCGCGTTCGATCAGCGGATAGCCCGTCAGCTTAATGCGCTGGCAATGCGTGCTGCCGGCCAGCTCCGACGGGATTTCGACGCATTGGCCGGTGACGTCGTATTTCCAGCCATGATAGGGGCAGCGCAATCCGTTCTCTTCATTGCGCCCGAACCATAGCGACACGCGCCGGTGGGCGCAGAATTCCTCGATCAGGCCAAGCTTGCCGCTCGAATCGCGGAACGCGATCAGCTTCTCCGACAGAAGCTCGCAACGCACCGGCGGGCAATCGTTCTCGGGCAATTCCGATGACAGCAGCGCCGGAATCCAATAGGCGCGAAACATCTGGCCCATCGGCGTGCCGGGGCCGGTGCGCGTGACGAATTCGTTCTGTTCCTTGACCAGCATAGGGCGCTCCTATTCCGCCGCCGATTTGACCTTGGCGCCCGTCACATACCATTCGGGCAGCATGCGCGGTTGCACGCCTTCGCGTTTCAAGGTGTCCATATATTCCTGAGTGATGTGCGGGTCTTCCATCCAATAGGGAATGGAGGTGCCGCCTTCGGGAATGTCCATCCCGGTGTAGTCGGTGTGCTTCTCGCCGGGCGGGCCGGGTTCGCGTCCGGGCGAGTGCGGCCCGAACCACGCGGTCAGCCGCAAGGGCTCTTTCGACACGCCGAAATGCTGGTGATACCAGCGCGCGCCACCGGGGGCGGCCGACACCAGGCCGACCGGCTCGTAATCGATGCGCTGAACCTGGTCGCCCTTGCCGTCCTTGAACGGCGTGACGCCGGCGCGCTCCGGCCAAGTATAGGTGTAGCCCTTGCCCTTGAGGCAGATCAGCACCGCCGCCGATGTGTGCGCGTGCGCCTTGGAATAGCGGCCGTTCTCGTGCTGCGCGATCCACAGATAGAAGCTGTTGCCCGTCATGAAGGGTTCGATGCGCCGGTAGCCGGGCGAACGGCGATTGTCGAGCGGCAGATCGCAATTGACGATGTCGGGAATGAAATTGGTCCGCCGCATCGCGAGCCCGCGCACCGGATCGGCTTCGACGTCTTCTTTGTACTTGTAGAAATCCGCGTCGGTCGAGAAACGGTCTTGGAATTTGTAGGACGAGTCGAAGATCGCGCCGACATTGTTCAGAAGGTTCATCAGATTGGGCGCGGTCGTGCCGGCCAGCAGAAGCGCCGGCGACGAGCTCGCATTGACGATGCGGTGATAGGTGTTGACCGGAATCGAGAACATCGATCCCGCCTGCCATTCGAAGATCTGCTTCTTGCCGCTTTCTTCGAGCCAGACTTCGGTCGAGCCGCGCCCTTCGACGACGTAGAAGATCTTCTCGTAGAGATGCTTCTCGACGTTAAGCGCGCCGGCGCCCGGCACTTCGACGATGTAACAGCCCCATTTGCCTTCGGTGCCGTAGAGCTGGATGTAGCTGCCGCGCCCGCCGACGCGCTTCCAGGGCTGCATCGGCAGGTCCTGCACGCGGCGCACGCCGAGCCCGCGGAAAATCGGGATGCCTTCGGACTCCATGAAGGCGTCATAGGGCGTGACGGGACGCTTGAACGTGCCGAACCCCGCGCGCTTCTCGCCGGAGGGTTCGTGCCAATGGCTCTTGTCGGTGAGGTCGTGCAAGGGATGCGCTCCGTTTGTTCGCTAAACGAACAAATAATATCAATAACGAACAGACTAAACCGCGCGGCCCGCGAGTCAAGACAAGTCGCCGCTTAAGTAGATTCCGAAGCTAGAAACGATGCTGCGCGCGTGAGGTGATGCCACCGCGAGGTTCCGGCCACCGGCTCGTCCCCCACGCCCCGCCATAGGAGATATTTATGCGCGTGCTCATCGCCGCCAGTGTTCTCATTCTCTCGGCCCTTCCAGCTTCCGCCGCCGCTGTTGCGGGCAACGCAGAGGCGGGGCGCCAACTTGTCACGCGGTCATGCACAACCTGTCACGCAACGAATACGGCCACCAGCGCCACCGATGTCGTGCCTCCGCTTTCGGTACTCGCAAAAAACAATAAAGAGCGGCCGGCCTGGATTCGTGGTTGGCTGATGGAACCGCATCCGCCGATGCCGAATATTTCGCTTTAGCGCCAGCAGATCGACAACATCGTGGCCTATCTGAATACGCTGAGTTGATACCCCGGCAGCCGCCAGAGACGGCGCCAGCGGGTCATCGCCCGTTGTGCGCCGCGAACTCTATTGAGCTTGCTTGTCGAGCGGCCTATGAATGACAATTAAGCTGCGGCTCCGGCGGAGCTTGCGATAATCCGTTATAAACACAGGGAGATTTGCCGTGAGCGTGGTCGTCCGCAACATAAACCGGGTGGCCCCGGAAACGGTCGCTGGCTATGCCGGGATCGGCGTCGCTACCGTGCACGAAGCGCAAGGGAGGAAGGGTCTGCTCGCCTCCAACATGCGGCCGATCTACCGCCCGGTCCACATTGCCGGACCCGCCGTCACCTGCGAGGTCGCGCCGGGCGACAATTGGATGCTCCACGTCGCGGTCGAACAGTGCCAGAAAGGCGACATCCTCGTCGTCGCGCCGTCGAGCCCGTGCGAGGACGGCTATTTCGGCGAGCTGATCGCGACCCAATTGAAGCTGCGCGGCGTCAAGGGGTTGATCCTCGAAACCGGTTGCCGCGACATCGCCGAACTGACCAAGATGGAATTTCCGGTGTGGTCGAAAGCGGTCTTCGCGCAGGGCACGGTCAAGGAAACGGTCGGCGACGTGAACCTGCCGCTCGTCTGCGCCGGGCAATTGATCAATCCGGGCGATTTGATCGTCGCCGACGATGACGGCGTCGTGGTGGTGCGGCGCAAAGAGGCGGCCGATGTTCTGAAGATGAGCATCGAGCGCGAAAAGAAGGAAGCGCAAAGCCGCGAGCGTTATCTACGCGGCGAACTGAGTCTGGACGTTGCCAATATGCGCGGGCGCCTGGCCGAGAAGGGCCTCAAATATATCGACACCCCCGCGAAGGATTGATCCGGGCATGGCCGCTTTCTCGCGCGTCGCACTGATCGGGTTTGGCGAGGTCGGGCAGACCCTCGGCGCCGATCTGTTGGCGGCTTGTGCGAGCGTGGCGGCTTACGATGTGCTGTTCGCGCGTGCCGACAGCGCGCCGTCGCGTGCGCTGGCGAACATTCGGTTGCGCGCGGCGAAATCGGCACAAGAAGCGGTGAGGAGCGCGGAACTCGTCATCAGCGCGGTGACCGCGGCCTCCGACGTCGATGCGGCGAAGAGCGTCGTGCCTGAATTGGAGAAGGGTGCGTTCTATCTCGACCTCAATTCCGTCTCGCCGGGCGTTAAGCAGGCTTGCGCGAAAATCATCGAAGAGGCGGGCGGCCGTTACGTCGAAGCCGCAGTGATGACGCCGATCGCACCCAAACGCATCGCCTCTTCGATGCTGCTCGGCGGACCGCACGGCGCGGAATTTCAGATGCGCGCCGCGCCAACCGGGTTCACCGGCGCGAAAGTGTTTTCGCCCATTATCGGTCAGGCTTCGGCCACCAAGATGTGCCGCAGCGTGATCATCAAAGGAATAGAATCCCTGCTCGCCGAATCCATGCTGACGGCGCGCCATTACGGCGTCGAAAAAACGGTGCTCGATTCCCTCTCCGATCTCTTGCCGGCGGGCGATTGGGAAAAGATCGCGACCTATTTCATCTCACGCACACTCGAGCACGGCACGCGCCGCGCCGAAGAGATGCGCGAGGCCGCCGAGACGGTTCACGAAGCCGGACTGGAACCATTGATGGCGAACGCCACCGCGATGCGCGAAGATTGGGCGGCACAATTCAAATCCGCTCTCACCGAAACCAATCTCGGCGCCATGCTCGACGCCATCCGCAACGACATCGAAAAACAGGCCGCGCGGAAGGCCGCCGAATAATCAGGGGACATCAATGATCATCGATTGCCACGGCCATTACACGACGGAACCCAAGCCCCTGATGGATTTCCGTCAGAGACAGACCGCCGCCTTCAAGGACAAGGCGAAATTGCCGTCCTTTGCTGAGGTGAAGATCAGCGACGATGAATTCCGCGACAGCGTTTCCGGCAATCAATTGCGCATCCAGAAGGAGCGCGGCACGAACCTGACGCTGTTCTCACCGCGCGCGTCCGGCATGGGCCATCACGTCGGAGATGCCGAAGTCTCCTTGCAATGGTCGCGCGCCTCCAACGATTGCATCCATCGCGTTTGTACCCTCTACCCCGAGAACTTCATCGGGGTTTGCCAACTCCCGCAATCGCCGGGCGTTGCGCCGGAGAATTGCATTCCCGAACTCGAACGCTGCGTGAAGGAGCTGGGCTTCGTCGGCTGCAATCTCAATCCCGATCCGTCGGGCGGAAGCTGGACCGCGCCGCCGCTGACCGACCGTCATTGGTACAAGCTCTATGAGAAGATCGTCGAGCTCGACGTGCCGGCGATGGTCCATGTCAGCATGTCGTGCAATCCCGCCTTTCACACGACGGGCGCGCATTACATCAATGCCGACACGACGGCATTCATGCAGCTCATCACCGCCGATCTGTTCAAGGACTTCCCGACGCTGCGGCTGATCATTCCGCATGGTGGCGGCGCGGTACCCTATCATTGGGGCCGCTATCGGGGCCTGGCGCAAAATCTCAACCGGCCGCCGCTGCACGAGATGATGAAGAACAATGTCTTTTTCGACACCTGCGTCTACCACCAGCCGGGAATCGACCTGCTCGCCAAGCTGATCCCCGCCGACAATATTCTCTTCGCCTCCGAAATGCTGGGCGCGGTGAAGGGCGATGATCCGACGACGGGCAAGCCCTATGACGACACCAAGCGCTATGTCGATGCGCTGCCTCTCGATGCTGGGGACAAGCGCAAGATCTTCGAGACCAACGCGTTGAAGGTCTATCCGCGGCTCAAGCAGAGGCTCGGCGTGCATTGAACAAGAATTCCAATCCGCCCTATATCCCGTTTCATCCGAACCCGTCGAAGCCGCGCTTTCAGCCGCCGGCGGGCGCGGTGGATTCGCATTGTCATGTCTTCGGGCCGGCGTCGCGCTTTCCCTATGCGGCGGAACGCAAATACACGCCCGTCGATGCGCCCAAGGAAAAGCTGTTCGCCCTGCGCGATTTTCTCGGCTTCGACAAGAACGTCATCGTGCAGGCGAGCTGCCACGGCACCGACAATGCGGCGCTCGTCGATGCGCTGGTCAATTCCAACAACAAAGCGCGCGGTGTCGCAACCGTTGGCGAACAGACGAGCAAGCAGGAGCTGCAAGCGCTCGACAAAGCGGGCGTGCGCGGCGTGCGCTTCAATTTCGTCAAGCGCCTGGTCGATTTCACCCCGCGCGACGTGCTGGAGAAGATCGCCGCCACCATCGCGCCTATGGGCTGGCACATCGTCGTTTATTTCGAGATGCCGGATCTGCCCGAGTTGGAATCCTTTTTCACTGCGCTGCCGACGCTCGTCGTCGTCGATCACATGGGCCGTCCCGACGTGAAGAAGGGCATCGACCATCCCGAGTTCCAGCGCTACCTCAAGCTGCTCGATGCCCACGACAACATCTGGAGCAAAGTCTCATGTCCCGAGCGGCTGACGTCGCAAGGCGCGCCCTATGACGATGTCGTGCCCTTCGCGCGCGCCCTCGTCGAACGCTATCCAAATCGCGTGCTGTGGGGCACCGACTGGCCACACCCGAACATGCCGGTCGAAGCGCCCGACGACGGCGTTCTCGTCGATGTGATCCCGAGGATTGCCCGTAACCCCGAGTTGCAAGAGGCGCTGCTTGTCCACAATCCGATGGCGCTCTATTGGAGTTAGGCCATGCCGCTGCCCAAGGAATATGACGATCTGCCCGGCACGACGGTGTTCGACGCCGACAAGGCGCGCGAAGGCTATCACCTCAACATGTTTTGCATGTCGCTGATGAAACCGGAGAACCGCGCGTCCTTCAAAGCGGACGAACGCGCCTATCTCGACAAATGGCCGATGACCGAAGCGCAGAAGCAGGCCGTGCTGAAACGCGACTGGAACGAGATGCTTTATCTCGGCGGAAACATCTATTTCACCGCCAAGCTCGCCGCGACCGATGGGCTGTCGTTCCAGCAGATCGCCGCCATGATGACGGGCAAGACGCAACCCGAATATGCGGAGATGATGATCAAGGGCGGCCGCCCGGTCGCGGGCAACCGCAGCAAGTCGGAGTGGAAGAATAATGGCTAGGATCGTCGCCGGCGTCGCGACCTCGCATATCCCAGCCGTGGGCGCAGCCTGGGACAATAAGAAGACGGCGGAGCCTTATTGGCAGCCGGTCTTTCAGGGCTTCGAACCATCCAAGGAATGGATCGCCAAGGTAAAGCCCGACGTCTGCATCGTCGTCTACAACGATCACATGTCGGCCTTCTCACTCGAGATCGTGCCGACCTTCGCCATCGGCTGCGCGGCGGAATTTCCCATCGCCGATGAGGGCTGGGGCCCGCGCAAAGTTCCTGCCGTCAAAGGTCATCCCGAGCTAGCCTCGCACATCGTCGCCTCCACGGTGCTCGACGAATTCGACATCACCATCGTCAACAAGATGGAAGTCGATCACGGGCTGACGGTGCCGCTGACGCTGATGTTCGGACAGCCGGAAGAATGGCCGTGTCCGGTCATCCCGATTGCGGTGAACGTCGTCGTCTATCCGGTGCCGACGGGACACCGCTGTTACATGCTGGGAAAAGCCATCCGCGAGGCGGTGGAGAGCTTCGATCAGGATTTGCGAATCGTCATCTTCGGCACCGGCGGCATGTCGCATCAATTGCAGGGCCCGCGCGCCGGGCTTATCAACCGCGAATTCGACACGCGCTTCCTCGACAATCTAACCCGCGATCCTGCCGCGAATGTGCGCATCCCGCATCTCGAATATTTGCGCGAGGCGGGTTCCGAAGGCATCGAAATGGTGATGTGGCTGATTATGCGCGGCGCGCTCGACGATGACGTGCGGGAGCGTTATCGTTTCTATCATGTGCCGGCGTCGAACACGGCGCTCGGCCACATCATTCTCGAAAACGCGCGCGTTTAGCATCAGGGGACGAACATGAAGATTTGCGTAGTGGGCCAAGGCGCCTTCGGTCAGAAGCATTTGGATGCGTTAAAGCGCATACCGGGCGTCGAAGTGACGTCGCTCATCGGGGGCAATCCGCAAGGCACCGAGGACGTCGCCAAGAAATACGGCGTTCCCCATTGGGGCCACGACCTTGCCGAAGGCATCAAACGCGCCGACGCTGTGATCCTGGCGACGCCGACCCAGATGCACCGCGCGCAAGGCGAGCAGGTGATGCGCGCCGGCAAGCATGTGCTGATCGAGATTCCCATCGCCGACAATGTCGAAGATTCCGAAGCATTGGCGCGGGTCGCGAAGGAAACCGGGGTTGTCGCGATGGCGGGCCATGTGCGCCGCTTCAATCCGAGTCATCAATTCGTCCATCGCCGCATCCAGAAGGGCGAGCTGAAAATCCAGCAGATGGACGTGCAGACCTATTTCTTCCGCCGCACCAACATCAACGCGGCGGGCAAGCCCCGCAGCTGGACCGATCATTTGCTCTGGCATCATGCCGCGCACACGGTCGATCTCTTCCATTTCCAGACCGGCGAAACGGCGACGGAGATTTCCGCGGTGCAGGGGCCGCGCCATCCGACGCTCGGCATCGCGATGGATATGGCGATCCTGTTGAAGGTGCCGTCGGGCGCGATTCTGACGCTGTCGCTGTCGTTCAACAATGACGGGCCGATCGGCTCGTTCTTCCGCTATATCGGCGATACCGCGACCTATCAGGCCTATTACGACGATCTTGCCGACGGCAAGAAAAATCCCATCGATCTTTCCAAGGTCGACGTGTCGATGGACGGCATCGAGCTCGAGGACCGCGAATTTATCGCTGCGATCAACGAGAAGCGCGAGCCCAATGGCAGTCTGGCGCAGGTGCTGCCCTGCATGCGGGTGCTGGGCAAGATCGAGTCGCTGATCGATCCTAGCCGCGAATGCGTGATGTGATGCAGAAACGCCAGCTGGGTCTGTTTTCGGTTTCCGCCATCGGCCTTGGCTGCATGAATCTCAGTCACGCCTATGGCACGCCGCCCGATGCGAAGATTGCGGGCGATGTGCTGCTGAAGGCGCTCGATCTCGGCTACACGCATTTCGATACGGCGGCGCTTTACGGTTTCGGCGCCAATGAGACGCTGCTCGGCAATGTGCTGAAGATCCGGAGCGGCGAATTCATGCTGGCGAGCAAATGCGGCATGTTCCGCGATGCCGAAGGCAAGCGAGAGATCGACGCCCGCCCGCATGTGCTCAAGAAAACCTGCGAAGATTCGCTGAAGCGCCTGCAAACCGATGTGATCGACCTTTATTATCTTCACCGCTGGCAGAAGACGATTCCGATCGAGGAGAGCATCGGCGCGCTCGCCGATCTGGTGCGCGAGGGCAAAATCAAGGCTATCGGGCTTTCCGAAGTCTCCGCCGATACGCTGATGAAGGCGCATCGCGTACACCCCATCGCCGCGTTGCAGACCGAATATTCGCTGTGGACGCGCAATGCGGAAATCGCCGTGCTGGCGGCCTGCAAGAAGATCGGCGCCGCCTTCGTCGCCTTCAGTCCCATCGCGCGCGGCTTTCTCGGCGGTGAGTTGCGCGATGTGACGGTCCTGCCGCCGAAGGACATTCGCCTTCCGATGCCGCGCTTTCAGGGCGAGAATTTCGCCAAGAATTTGAAGCTGCTCGACGGCTTTTCGAAGCTGGCCCGCGAGAATGATTGCACGATGGCGCAATTGTCGCTCGCCTGGCTGCTGGCGCAAGGTGATCATGTGATCCCCATTCCCGGCACCACGCGGATCGATCATCTTGCCGAGAACGCCGCCGCCCCCGATGTGAGATTGAGCACCGAAACGCTGGCCCGCCTCGACGCGCTCATTAATCCCAATACGGTCAGCGGCCTGCGTTACCCGGCGGCGGTGCAAGCAGAAATCGACACGGAAGGGGCCTAAGAACGATGGACAGCACCCGTCTCAATCGCTTCGTCGGTCAAATCTGGGACGATGCCGTCGTCCCTTCGCTCGTCGATTATATCCGCATCCCCAACAAATCGCCGTCCTTCGATCCCGATTGGGCCGCGCATGGCTATATGGACGATGCGGTAAAGTTGATGGAGGCGTGGGCGCGCGCCCGCATCGCACCCATCAAAGGCGCCACGCTCGAAGTGGTGCGATTGGAAAAACGCACGCCGGTCATCTTCATCACCATCCCGGGCGAGGGCACCGAACCGGTGCTGCTCTACGGCCATCTCGACAAGCAGCCCGAATTCACCGGCTGGGCCGAAGGGCTCGGGCCGTGGACGCCGGTGATCAAGGGCGACAAATTATACGGGCGGGGCGGCGCCGATGACGGCTATGCGATGTATGGCGCGCTCTCCGCCGTTCTGGCGCTGCACGATCAGGGCGTCAAACACGCGCCCTTGCGCATCATCATCGAAGCCTGCGAAGAATCCGGCAGCTACGATCTTCCCTTCTATGTCGATCATTTGGCTCCGCGTATCGGGTCGCCAGGCCTCGTGGTGTGCCTCGATTCCGGCTGCGGCGATTACGACCGGCTGTGGCTGACGACCTCCTTACGCGGGCTTGCCACGGCGACGCTGACCGTCCGTGTACTGACCGAAGGCGTCCATTCCGGGGATGCCTCCGGCATCGTCCCGTCATCTTTCCGCATCGCGCGGATGCTGCTGTCGCGGCTGGAAGATCAAGACACCGGCGAGATCATCCCGCGCGGGTTCTATGTCGACATCCCGAAAAGCCGGCTAACCCAGGCGACGGAAGCGGCTGCGATCCTGAACAAGGATGTTTACGCGAAATTCCCCTTCGCCGGCGCGACGAAGCCGATGGCGGACGACCCGACGGAGCTCATCCTCAACCGCACCTGGCGGCCGCAGCTTGCCGTCGTCGGCGCGGCCGGGATGCCGGCACCGGCCAATGCCGGCAATGTGCTGTTGCCCTCGACGACGCTGAAACTCTCCTTGCGGCTGCCGCCGACCCTTAAGGGCAACGATCCCATCGCGCTGATGCGCCAGACCCTCGCCAGCGATCCGCCCTATGGCGCGGAAGTCCGCGTCGACGCCGATCCTTTCGTGTCGGCGGGTTGGAATGCGCCGGAGCTTGCGCCGTGGCTGGAACAGTCGCTGATGGGGGCGGGCCGCGCCGTATTCGGCCATGACGTCGCCTATATGGGCGAAGGCGGCAGCATTCCCTTCATGGGCATGCTGGGCGAGAAATTCCCCAAGACCCAGTTCGTCATTACGGGCGTGTTGGGTCCGGGATCGAACGCGCACGGGCCGAACGAATTCCTCCACATCCCGACGGGCAAGCGCATTTCGCAAGCCATCGCGATGGTGCTCGCGGATCATTGCGCGAAATCGTCCGCGCATTGACGATGCCGGCGCAAACAAAAAGCGGCGCCGTTTCCAGCGCCGCTCTTCGTCAAATCACCTTACTTCGGCGTTACGGCATGGCCGTGATGCGGTTGGCGAGCGCGCCTTCGGCGTTGCGCAGGCCCTGCACGCGGACTTTGCCGCCAGCCTTCACGATGGTGGCATTCGCGTCGGTGAACTTGAACACCGGGACGCCGGGATCGAGAATGAGATCGGACTCACCGGCAGGATATGTGGTGCCGGCTCCGCCGATCTGGCTGGGTCCGAACTTCACCTTCATGACGTTGCTGCCGTTCACGACCGCGGTGCCGCTTACGACCGCGTTGGTCATGGTCTGATTGCGCGCGTCGTTCATCGGGCGCTGGCCATCGCCGATGCCCCGCATCTTTTCCGAGAAGATGCGCAGCTCGGTCGAGTGCAGCTTGCCGTCTTCCTTGCGGACGGCGGCGGAGGCCACGAAATCGTTGCTCTTGATGTCCGACAGCTTCGAGTTCGCCTGTTGGATGTACAGAATATTCGGGGCGATCTTGTAGATTTCGACCATACCGCTGTCGTCGTTCTTCACGGAGATCGACGTCGCGTCGACCTTTTCCACCACGCCGAAGACGTTGATGGCGTTATTGCCTTGCGTCATCGCCGGAGCGGCGAGCAGCGTAACAAAACTTGCGAGCATCAGGATTTTGCGCATGGGGGGTCGTTTCCTCAGGGTTCGAAAGGCGCGTGTTTCACGCCATGGCTCTCTTTACCACAGAAGGCGGAGCGAAGCACAGGGGGCCGGGTTCCGCGCCCTTGCTGGTGCCTGATATCCATAGCATTCTCGGGCCAATTCACGGCAATTTCATGCGCCTTTGGGCGCTAGACGAGGGCAATGGGCGGTAATGGCAAATCTCGGTTTTATCGGTCTTGGGATCATGGGGCGTCCGCAGGCGGGGCATCTCCAGGCGGCGGGCAATCAGCTCTATCTGAATACGCGCAGCAAGATTCCGCAGGAGCTGCTCGACAAGGGGGGCATCGCCTGCCGGACCAATAAGGAGGTCGCGGAGAAATCCGACATCGTCTTCATCATGGTTTCCGATACGCCCGATGTCGAACAGGTGCTGTTCGGCGAGAACGGCGTCGCTTCCGGCTTGAGCAAGGGCAAGATCGTCGTCGACATGAGCACGATCTCGCCGATCACGACCAAGGAATTCGCCAAGCGGATCGAAGAAAATGGCGGCCTCTATCTCGACGCGCCGGTTTCCGGCGGCGAGGTTGGCGCCAAGAACGCGACGCTGACCTTCATGGTCGGCGGGCGCGAAGAGACGTTCGAGAAGGTGAAGCCCTATTTCCAGCTGATGGGAAAGACCATCACGCTGATCGGCGGCAATGGCGATGGACAGACGGCGAAGGCGGCGAACCAGATCATCGTCGCGCTCACCATCGAAGCGGTCGGCGAGGCGCTGCTGTTCGCGTCGAAGGCGGGCGCCGATCCGGCCAAGGTGCGCCAGGCGCTGCTCGGCGGTTTCGCCGCATCGCGCATTCTGGAAGTGCATGGCGAGCGCATGATCAAGCGCACCTTCGCGCCGGGTTTCCGCATCGCGTTGCACAAGAAGGATCTCAACATCGTGCTGTCGGGCGCCCGCGCTTTGAAGGTCTCGCTTCCGGGAACCGCTCTGTGCCAGGAGCTGTTCAACGCCAACAGCGCGATGGACGAAGACGGGCTCGATGATTCCGCGATGGTGAAAGTGCTGGAGCGGATGGCCAATCACGAAATCCGCGCCAAGGATTAGGCTTTTCGTGGATACGAATCCACGCAGCCTTCTCACCGGGCTTTTTCGTAGCGCGGTGGACGCGGCGTCGCCGGCAAATTGCGTGCCGGGGAACCTGCCACGGCTTCCGCGCGGGCGCACGGTTCTCGTCGGCGCCGGCAAGGCCGCGGCGAGCATGGCGCGTGAGGTCGAGGAGCATTGGTCCGGCCCACTCACGGGCCTCGTGGTGACGCGCTACGGGCATGGCGTTCCCTGCCGGAACATCGAAGTGATCGAGGCCGGCCACCCTGTACCGGACGCGGAAGGATTGCGCGCGGCGGAGCGCATGCTCGCATCGGTGCGCGGGCTCAATGCGGACGATCTCGTGCTCGCGCTGATCTCGGGCGGCGGCTCGTCTCTGTTCGCAGCTCCGGCGGAAGGATTGGCGCTTTCGGATAAGCAAAGCGTTACGCGCGCGCTGCTGAAATGCGGCGCGCCGATTTCCGAGATCAATTGCGTGCGCAAGCATCTTTCGGCCGTGAAGGGCGGGCGGTTGGCGCTCGCGGCGGCACCTGCGCAAATCGTGAGCCTCATCATCTCCGACGTGCCGGGCGATGATCCGGCGGTGATCGCTTCGGGTCCGACGGCACCCGATTCGACGACGCGTGGCGATGCGAGCGCGATCTTGCGCAAATACGGGATTGCGGTTCCCGATGCCGTGCAAAGCTGGCTCGCCAATCCGCTTTCCGAAACGCCCAAGCCCGGACACGCGTCCCTAGCGCGCGTCCACAATCGGATCATCTCAAGCGCCAAAGAAGCGCTCGAAGCGGCGGCACGCGCGGCCCAAGCCGCAGGCTACAAAACCATTATCCTCGGCGACGCGCTCGAAGGCGAAGCGCGCGAGGTGGCGCGCGAACATGCACGCCTCGCGCTCGCGGGATGCGGGCCTTGCGTGTTTCTATCGGGGGGCGAAACCACGGTGACCGTGCAGGGCGCGGGACGCGGCGGGCGCAACGCCGAATTCGCGCTGGCGCTGGCGCTGGCGCTCAATGGCGCGCGTGGCATCCATGCCATTGCCTGCGACACGGACGGCATCGACGGCACCGAAGACAATGCGGGCGCTATGATCGGCCCCGATACGCTCGCGCGCGCCCGCGGCCTGGGGCTGAATCCGGCGGGCCATCTCGCCGACAACGATGCCTATGGGCTGTTCGCCGCGCTCGGCGACCTGGTGGTGACGGGACCGACCCTCACAAACGTCAACGACTTCCGAGCCGTTTTGATTGGCCCGGAAGTCGCTGGGTAAGTCTTTACGTCGATAGATCTAGGACCGTACCGGCTGGCCGTTGACCGTGAAGCGCTTGAGCTGGTCGGCGGCGAGCGTGAAGTCGGGCTGCAATTCGAGCGCCTTCTTGTAATCGAGATAGGCGCCTCTCGCGTCCCGGAGGAATTCCTTTGCGAGGCCGCGATTGTAATAGGCCAGATGCACCTTATCGAGGCCGAGGCTGATCGCCTTGTCGAATTGGCTCATGGCGTCCTGCGGTTGGTCGAGATTGAGTAGCGCCGCGCCGCGATTGACATAGGCTTCGCCGAAATTGGAAAAGCGCGTGATGCTCTGATCCGTATCGGCAACCGCGCCGCGATAGTCGCGGGCGCGCAGGCGCACGACGCTGCGGTTGACGAAGGTCGCCGCCTTGTCGCGCACCGACAGATAGGGATCGTTCAACGCCTTCGTGCAGAGATCGAAAGCCGCGGAAGGATCGCCGAACTCGGCCGTCGCGTAGCACTGGGCCGCGACGCCGCCGCCGATGACGATGACGACCGCATGGGCCTGGCTGGCCGCCAGAAGCAACCCGCCGGCGCAAAGCGCCGAAGCAAGCGTAAGAGTGCGCATGTAAACCTCCCTGGGTGCCGGCCAAAGTTACGGCCAGCGGCGCATTCAATCTATAATAGCACCAATCCATTGACGCGCGCATCCCCCTTAAAACGGCGGTTTGACGCGGCGATTAACGCTGCTCCGGCCGGAGTATCATGGCGCGATTCTTTCTCGATTCTGGGCTGGGAGGCCCCGATTTCCCATGAGCTACCCGGCTCTTGCGCCGATTCTCTTCCTCTGCATTTCCAACGTCTTTATGACTTTTGCCTGGTATGGGCAGCTGCGATTCCCCAACACCCCCTTGTGGATTGTGGTGCTGGTGAGCTGGGGCATCGCCTTCGTCGAATATTGATTCGCGGTGCCCGCCAACCGGATCGGGCACACCGTCTATTCGGCGGCGCAGTTGAAGACGATGCAGGAGATCATCACGCTCATCGTCTTCGGCGTGTTCTCGGTCAGCTATCTTGGCGAGGCGCTGCGCTGGAATCATTTCGCGGCGTTCAGCTGCCTGATGCTGGCCGGCTATTTCGCGTTTTCCAAGTGGTAATCAGGAATTGTCGAATTCGCCGACCGGTTCGAGCGGCACGCGCACCGAGGCGCGGTTGCCCGAATAATAAATCATCGTCATGCGCTTGTTCGCGGCGTCCCATTCGAGTTGCGGTGCGACGCCGCCGGGCTTGCGGAATTCCTTGCCGTTGAAATCGAGCGGCATGGGGCCGATCCCGGGCCGGGTCTGCGCAGCTTCGCTGACGAGCCGCGCCCGCAGGGCGTTAAGCTCCTCCGCCGGCATCGCGTCGAATTCGCCGATGGCGTTGGGCGCCGACACGCGCACCGCGCCCTTGGGATCGATTTGCAGACGGACGATGACGATCAGCCGCGAATCCTCATGGGCGCCCTGCCAGCGGCCCGCAGGCGGCAGCGGATCGGCCGACGAGCAGGCGGCGATGAAGCAGGCGCAAAGAAAAGCGGCGATTCGGGTAAGGGCGGACGTCATCGGCGGGTCCATTGCCGGTTTCGCGGCAATTCTCGCGCCCAATGCTTTCTGAACGGTTATCTAGAAGCGTTTATAAGCTCTTATCCGCGCTTGCGTGCACGGCACGCGATTGCTAGGTCTCCCCCTCATTTTTCAAGGGTTTTGGAGCAAAACATGTCCGCGTTACCGCCGGGGTTCCTCGCGCAATCGCTTAACCGCATCAAGCCGTCGCCGACGCTGGCTATGACCCAGAAATCGCGCGAGCTGAAGGCGGCCGGGCGCGACATCATCGGTTTGGCTGCGGGTGAGCCTGATTTCGACACGCCGGACAACATCAAGAAGGCGGCCATCGACGCCATCAACCGGGGCGAGACCAAATACACCAATATCGAGGGCATCCCGGAACTGCGCGCGGCCATCGCCAAGAAGTTCAAGCGCGAGAACAATGTCGATTACACGCCCGCCCAGTGCTTCGTCTCGCCGGGCGGCAAGAGCATCATCTACAACGCGATGATGGCGACGGTGAACGAGGGCGAAGAGGTCATCGTGCCGGCGCCCTATTGGGTGAGCTATCCCGACATCGTGCTGCTCGCGGGCGGCAAACCCGTCGTGATCGAGACGCGGCTGGAGGACGGCTTCCGCCTGACGCCCGAAGCGCTGGATGCGGCGATCACGCCGAAAACGAAATGGATCATCTTCAACCAGCCGTCCAATCCGACGGGCGCCTGCTATACGCGCGAACAATTGAAGGCGCTGACCGATGTGCTGATGAAGCATAAGCATGTGTGGATTCTCACCGACGACATGTATGAGCATCTCGTCTTCGGCGGGTTCAAGTTCCACACCGTCGTCGAGGTCGAGCCGGGACTGTACGAGCGTACGCTGACCATGAACGGCGTCTCCAAGGCCTATGCGATGACCGGCTGGCGCATCGGCTATTGCGCGGGGCCGCTGCCGCTGATCGCGGCGATGGCCAAGCTGCAATCGCAATCGGCAACCAATGCGACATCGATCTCGCAATGGGCGAGCGTCGAGGCGCTCAACGGCACGCAGGATTTCATCCCCAAATTCCAGAAAGTGTTCGAGGGACGCCGCGATCTCGTTGTCTCGATGCTAAACCAGTCGAACGGCATCGAATGTCCGGTGCCGGAGGGCGCGTTCTACGTCTATCCCTCGATCCGCAAATTGATCGGGATGAAGACGCCGAACGGCACGATTCTCAAGACCGACGAGGATTTCGCCAATTCCCTATTGGAAGCGGAAGGCGTCGCCGTGGTGCATGGCGGGGCGTTCGGGCTGTCGCCGTTCTTCCGGATTTCCTACGCCACCTCGGACAAGGTTCTGGAGGATGCCTGCGGGCGCATCCAGCGCTTCTGCGGGAATTTGCGGTAGCGCTTCTCCTTACGAAACTGAAGCTTTAGACTGGCCGCCATTACCGACGTCACCCAGACCGACATCGTCGCAGGCAGCACGCCGGCGCCCGCGCGCTCGGAGCATCTGTTCAGCCCGCTGGTCGATTTCCTGATGCTCGGCGGCGGCTCACGCCCGCCGGATGGATGGCGCACATAGCTGCCCCCTTTGAGACCCAGTCCTGGCGCGCGTTAAAACACTCTTGCGTCACGAGGCAAAGAGGCGTGAGCATAAAGGCGGTGGGAGATAGAGGAGGCAGATATGCCCAGGAAGAGCGGAGGAAGTGGGCCACGTTGCGTGGCCCTGGTGGGTCCATTCGGAGCGGGGAAGACCACGCTCCTGGAAAGCATTCTCTGGATCACCGGCGCAACCCAGCGAAAAGGTTCGGTTCCGGCCGGCAATACGGTGGGCGACGGATCGATAGAAGCCCGCGCCCGCCAGATGAGCGTCGAGACCAATAGCGCCACCACGCGCTACATGGACGAATCCTTCACCTTCCTCGATTGCCCCGGCTCGATCGAATTTCTGCAAGAGACGCTGAACGTTCTTCCCGGCATCGACGCGGCCATCGTGGTGTGCGAACCCGAACCGAATAAGGCGGCGATGCTGCAGCCTTATCTGAAGCGGCTGGCCGATCTCAACATCCCGCACGCGCTATTCGTCAACAAGATCGACAAGGCGACGGGGAGCTTGCGCGAACTGCTCGCGGTGCTTCAGGAGATCGCGCCCAAGCCGCTGGTCATCCGCCAGATTCCGATCTGGGAAAACGGCATCGTCACCGGCTTCGTCGATCTGGCGCTCGAGCGCGCCTATGTCTATCGCGAGCACGCGGCGTCCTTGCTTGTCGACATGAACGACGAGGTCAAGACGCGCGAAGCCGAAGCCCGTTACCAGATGCTGGAGAAGCTCGCCGATTACGACGAGCATCTGATGGAGGAGCTGCTCTCGGACGTCTCTCCGCCCCGCGATGAGGTGTTCGACGATCTGCAGCGCGATCTGCAGGAGGGCTTGATCGTGCCGGTGCTGATCGGCTCGGCGACCGGCGACAACGGCATAAGGCGCCTTTTGAAGATGCTGCGCCACGAGACGCCGGAAGTGGCCGTGACGGCGGCGCGCGCGGGCGTAAAGGCCTCTGGCAACGATGCCATCGCCCATGTGCTCAAGACCTATCACACGATGCATGGCGGCAAGCTCAGCCTGGTGCGCGTGCTGGCTGGGACGTTGAAGGATGGCGCCACGCTCTATCGCGCCGGCGGCGATGATTCACGCGTCGGCGGCATGTTCGCGCTCAAGGGCCAGGAGCAGATCAAGCTCACCGAAGCAAAGCCCGGCGATACGGTTGCGCTCGGACGGCTGGAAGAGATTCACACCGGCGAAACGCTGTCCACCGCCAAGGCCGGCGCGAAGCTCAGCGCAAAGCCCGAGACCCTGACGCCGGTCTATGGTCTTGCCATCGCGGCGGCGGATCGCAAGGACGAGGTGAAGCTCACCTCCGCGATCGCGAAATCGCGCGAGGAAGATACTTCGCTGCTGTTCGAGCAAAATGCCGAGCTGCATCAGATGGCGCTGCTCGGTCAGGGCGAAATGCATCTTCGCGTGGCGGTGGACCGGCTTGCCTCCAAATACGGGCTGAAGCTGGAAACCCGCAAAACCCAGGTGCCTTATAAGGAGACGATCAAGAAACCCACCACGCAACGCGGCCGCCACAAGCGCCAGACCGGCGGCCACGGCCAGTTCGGCGATGTCGTGCTGGAGATCAAGCCGCGGCCGCGTTCGAGCGGCTTCATCTTCGAGGACCAGATCACCGGCGGCGTGGTGCCGCGCAATTTCATCCCTTCGGTCGAAAAGGGCGTGATCGATTTCTTGAAGGAAGGCCCGCTCGGTTTTCCCATCGTTGATATCGCGGTGGCGCTGGTCGACGGCTCCTACCACGACGTCGACTCGTCCGATGCCGCCTTCCAGACGGCGGCCCGCCTCGGCATGAGCGAAGGCATGCCCAATTGCGGCCCGGTGTTGCTCGAGCCGATCATGCATGTGAAGATTCACGTGCCCTCGGATTCGACGGCCAGCGTCAATGGCGTGATTTCGAGCCGCCGGGGGAGGATCCTCGGCTTCGATGCGCGCCCAGGGTGGAAGGGCTGGGACACGGTCGAAGCGCAAATCCCGCAAAGCGAGCTGCACGATCTGATCGTCGAGCTACGTTCGCTGACGCAAGGGGTGGGCACGTTCGAACAGAAATTCGACCATCTCTCCGAACTGACAGGCAAGCTCGCCGAAACCGTGGTGGCGGCAAGGAAAGCCGCCGCATAAGGAACCTTGAAGTTACATTAGAGTTATTCTAATGTAGTCGGAGCCTTTTCCGAAAGGAGCTTCTATGGACATCGGTATCGCCAAAGCCAATCGCGAGCAGATCGTGGCCGGGCTCGCCCGCGTGCTCGCCGACACCTATGTGCTTTACCTCAAGACCCACGCCTATCATTGGAACGTGACGGGACCGTATTTCTCCTCGCTGCATCTGCTGTTCGAGACCCAATATAACGAGCTGCACGGTGCGGCCGATACAATCGCGGAGCGCATCCGCGCCCTCGGCGTTCATGCGCCGGGCAGCTATGGCGCCTTCGCCAAGCTCGCCAGCATCAAGGAAGACAATGATGCGGTGCCCGCCGCGATGGTGATGGTGCGCAATCTCGCCGCCGGTCAAGAGGCGCTCGGGCGCACATTGCGTGATGCCTTCAAGATCGCGGAAAGCGGCGGCGATCAGGCGAGCATGGACATGCTGATCGGGCGCATGGACGCGAGCGACAAGGCGGCCTGGATGCTCAGGAGCCATCTCGAAGGCGGCTAATTCCTGCTAGGTTCGCGCGTGATCGATGCGGGGCGAGGGGACATGCAGTCTTGTCCGGTCTGCGGCGGGAACGCGCCAGTGAGCGCGCTTCTGCCTGCGGGCGATATCGCCGCGCGCCTCAAAGACGAGCTTGGCGCCGCGGTGCCGGAAAGCATGACAATCGCCGATTACGCGATGCGGCAATGCAGCGCCTGCGGGCTCGTCTTCGCCGATCCGATGCTGGCGGGCGATGCGTCCTACTACCGATGGGTGACGGCTTTCCCGCACTACCATGCGGAAGACCGCTGGGAATGGGGCGTGGTGCGGCGCGTGCTGGCCGAGAGGGGCAAAACGAGGCTTCTCGAATTGGGCTGCGGGGAAGGGCGGTTTCTTGCCTCGCTTGCTAGCTTTGCCGATGTCGAAGCCGAGGGCATCGATCTTTCCGAAGGCGATGTCGCGGCGGCGCTGGCACGCGGGGTGAAAGCGCGCTGCCTGTCGCTCCAGGACGCGATTCTAGAACCCGCCCGCTTCGATGTGATCTTCATGAGCCACGTCCTCGAACATGTCGAAGATCCGCTCGGCATCGTCGCGGGTTGCAAGCGCCTGCTTACGCCAGGCGGCGAGATCGTCTTCTCGGTGCCCTATTCGCCGACCTCGCGGGAATATCGCGAACTCGACATCATGAATCTTCCGCCGCACCATTTGACGCGCTGGAACATGAATTCGCTGAAGCGGCTGGCCGAGATTGCCGGCTTGCAACTCGGCTATGAAATGCGCAAGCCCAAATCGCTGTTGAAGCGGACGCTGCGCCATACGGTGGAAAGCGTCACCGGCAAACCCACGAGGACAGGGACGCTGCGCACACTCGCGATTCTGGCATCGCATCCGGGCGTTTTTTCGGACGCTCTGAAACTTCATCGTTCGCGCGAAAAAGTCGGTGGCCGCCGCGCCGCCGACGAAATCCTGGTGCGATTGAAAACCACCTAGTCTGTCATCCCCGGCGAAGCCCGCGCATCCTTCGAGACGCAAGTGCCACCTCATCCTGAGCTTGTCGAAGGAGAGGTGGCACTTGCTCCTCAGGATGAGGGCGTGGGCTGAGGGAAGGGGACCCAGGTGTCAATATTTGCTCAAATGTCGGGACCTGGTTTCCCTTCCCCTCGCGCCTTCAGCGCTCGGCCGGGAATGACAATCAGTGCTTAAATCGCCGGCATAAGTTCGCGCGCTTTCAGGAATTCGATCACCAACGCATCGAACCCGGCGGGATCTTCCAGACAGCACGCATGGCCGGTGCCGGGAAGTACGCGGTGTTCGGCGCCTGGAACGAGGCTTGCCGTGCGCCGCCCCGCTTCTAGGGAATGATCGAACTCGCCATTGATCACGAGGGTCGGCACGCGCATCGAAGGCAGACGGTCCGTCGTGTCGGTGGAATTTCCGGCCGCGAACACTTGCGCGATGGCGTCGCCTTTCAGCCGCGCCTCACGCTCGACCCACATATTGAGCAGATGCCGTCCGAGCCGCGTGTCCGCGAAAGCCGGCGCCACCAGTTCGCGCATATGCTCGATATGATAGGCGCCGAGATCGGCGCGGTAGCCGTCGATGCGCTTTTGGTAGCGATTGCTGGCGCCGCTATTGCCGCCGACCAGGATCACGGCCTCGAACAATTCGGGATGGTCGAGCGCCAGCAGCAGGCTGATCCCCGAACCGACGCTGCACCCCATCAGCACGGCCTTGGCCGTACAAGTCGTCCGCATCACGCCCACCACGTCCTCGGCCATGTCCTTCAAGACGAACGGCGCCGTCATTTTTGACGAACGCCCATAGCCGCGGATGTCGATCCCGATCACCCTGAACCAGGTGGAAAAATGCGCGGTTTGGTAAATCCAGAGGTCGTGGTCGAAGGGATTGGCGTGGACGAGCACCAGGGCCGGTCCCTCGCCTTTGACCTCGTACCAGATGTCCACGCCGCCGGCCGTGCTGAAAGGCATTTAGCTCTCCTCGCACCGATGTTAACGCGATTTCAGGCGGCTCGCGTCAGGGTGACGCTTGGGCCGAAAAACCTTGCCTAAAACAGGCTTATCCGCCGATTTCGAGGATTGGTCTTGGTATCCATGAGGGCTATATTTCGTTATAGAACGGCAAGTTGATTTGCCCTCAACCGTGGGCCTGACTAGGCGCAAGGACAGGCAAACCGGCCGAGGAGATTGGTATGTTGGTCAGAGTGAAGCCGAGCTGGGAAATCCCCGAAAGGGAGATTACGCCCGAGCGGCTAGTCTTCAACCGGCGCAACGTGCTGAAGGGCGCGGGCCTTATGACCATCGCGGGCGTCGCGGCCGCCTGCGACCGTGGCTCGCCGACCCAGACCGCCGGCACGCCTGCGCCAGAAGCCGGCCTTGCCGACGCGCCGGATCCGACCGCGAGCCTCTATCCGGTTCCGCGCAACGCCTCCTATACGGTCGACCGCGAGACCACCGCGGAAGAGATCGTCGCCGGCTACAACAATTATTACGAGTTCGGCGTCGACAAGGACGATCCGGCCCGCGAAGCGCACAAGCTGCCGATCCGTCCCTGGGCGGTCAGCTTCGAGGGCATGGTCGAGAAGCCCTTCACCGCCGACATCGACACGCTGATCAAGGCGATGCCGCTCGAAGAGCGCGTCTATCGCCATCGCTGCGTCGAGACGTGGTCCTTCATCGCGCCCTGGGCGGGCTTTCCGATGAAGGCGCTGATCGACTACGCCAAGCCGACATCGGCGGCGAAATATGTCGTGATGAAATCCTGGATGAAGCCTGAGATCGCGCCCGACCAGGCGCAATTCTGGGTGCCCTGGCCCTATACCGAAGGGCTGTCGATCGAAGAAGCCACCAACGACGTCACCTTCATGGTGACGGGCGCCTATGGCAAGCCGCTGTCGAAGCAGAACGGCGCCCCGCTGCGTCTAGCGACGCCGTGGAAATACGGCTTCAAATCCACCAAAGGCATCCAGAAATTCATCTTCACGAACGAACGGCCGACCACCTATTGGATGGCGCTCGGCGCCCGCGAATACGGGTTCTGGGCCAATGTGAATCCGCAAGTGCCGCATCCGCGTTGGAGCCAGGCGTCGGAGGAAGTGTTGGGCCTCGGCCGCCGGGTGCCCACGTTGCTTTACAATGGCTATGGCGAGCAGGTGGCCTCGCTTTATTCCGGCCTCGTGAACGAACGTTTGTTTATGTAGCGATAGAGTGCCCGATGAAAAAGATCATTCTCCCCGCATTGCTTTTGCTCTCCGCCTGCGCGACGGCCCCGACGCAAGTCGCCAGTGCCGATGGCGCGCGCAGGAGCCTGTGTTCCGACGGTTACGACGTCGCCAAGTCGGTCGATCCGCTTGGCGAGTACACGGTGGCGCCGCGCGTCGATTGCCGCCTGGAAATCGAAAAGCCGGTGAAGTAGACCGCCCAAAGAAAAAGGCCGGGATGGTGGCATCCCGGCCTAGTTCTCACGGGAGGTATCGGCCGTGATACGCACGGTCTAGGGAGGAGACCTCCGCCGGTTCGCTCGGGGGGGCAAACGAACCTATAAGTTCAATATGGGAACGCGTTTCGGTTTTTCAAACCCGCTCCCGCTCATGTCATAAAAATTAGTGGCCGCCGGCCAGGAAGCGTTCCGCTTCGAGCGCCGCCATGCAGCCCATCCCCGCCGCCGTGACCGCCTGACGGAAGACTTTGTCCTTCACGTCGCCCGCCGCATAGACGCCGGGCACGCTTGTCTTGGTCGAGTCCGGCGCGGTGCGGATATAGCCTTCCTCGTCCATGTCGAGCTGGCCGCGGAAGATTTCCGTCGCCGGCACATGGCCGATGGCGATGAACAGCCCGTCGGCGGCCAGCGTGTCGAGCGCGCCGTTCTTCACATTGCGCACTTTCAGTCCCGAAACGACTTTCGGCTCGCCGGCGCCGAGCACTTCCTCCACTACGCTGTCCCACAACACGCGCGTCTTGGGATGGTCGTCGAAGCGTTTCTGATTGGTCTTGTCGGCGCGTAAACTGTCGCGGCGGTGGATCAGCGTCACGTCGCTGGCGAGATTGGCGAGATAGAGCGCTTCTTCGACGGCGGTATTGCCGCCGCCGACGACCGCCACTTTCTTGCCCTTGAAGAAGAACCCATCGCAGGTCGCGCACGCCGACACGCCGCGGTTCTTGTATGTTTCCTCGCTCGGGATGCCGAGCCATTTCGCCTGGGCGCCGGTGGCGACGATCAGCGAATCCGCCGAATAGCGCTTGCCGGAATCGCCCGTCAGGATGAAGGGCCGCCGCGCCAGATCGACCGACAGGATGTGATCGTAGTGGACGCGCGTTCCAAGATGCTCGGCCTGCGCTTGCATCTGCTCCATCAGCCACGGCCCCTGGATGGCGTCGCGGAAGCCCGGATAGTTCTCGACTTCGGTGGTGATGGTGAGCTGCCCGCCGGGCTGGATGCCGGCGACGATCATCGGCTCCATCATGGCGCGCGCGGCATAGATGGCGGCCGTGCAGCCGGCCGGGCCGCTCCCGAGGATCAGGACCTTGGCGTGCTCGATATCGGACATGGGATTCCTTGGGGCCGAAATTGGGGAAACTGGGCTGGCCGCCTGATATCGGAGGAAGCCGGCACAACGTCAAGCAGCCGAAAACCCAGGCTTTTTGAAAATGTGTGGAAACAATATTACTCACCCGGCGTTGGAATTGTCATAGTGGGAAAGGACAATTGAGGCCCCTCCATGGCCCGCCACAAGCTCGACGCGATTGACCGCCAAATCCTGGCTTCTCTCCAGGCCGATGGACGGATGACCAATGTCGAGCTGGCGAGCCGGGTCAAGATTACGGCGCCGCCATGCCTGCGCCGCGTCCGGGCGCTCGAACAGGCCGGCTATATTCGCGGCTACCATGCCGAGCTCGATGCCAAGTCGCTGGGCTATGGGGTGACGGCCTTTGCCTTTGTGGGCCTTTCCAGCCAGGCGGAAGCCGATCTGCGCGCCTTCGAAGACCAGGTCCGCGCCTGGCCGCAAGTGCGCTCCTGCTTCATGCTGTCGGGCGAGGTGGATTTCGTCCTGCGCTGCGTCGCCCGCGATCTTTCCGAACTCCAGGGGTTCATCACGGAAAAATTGACGGCGGCGAAGAACGTCGCATCCGTCAAAACCGCGCTCGCCATCCGCCAATCCAAGGACGAACCGGGGATTCCTCTGGACACCGCGACCTAGCCTCATCAAGGCTAGAGTGGAACCAGGGGAGTAACAGCGATGAATCGTGTCTCGCGGATCGTCCTCTTTGCCGCCGCCGCTTTGCTTTCGACGCCCGCAATAGCGCAGCCATCGGGCGAGCCCCGCAACGACCTGCCGCAGCCCTACCGGACGACCCGCGATTGGGGCGAGCTGCCGGCCGGCACCGCGAAATGGGCAGCCGTTACGGCGGTCGAAGCCGCGCCCGCCGGCTCCATCTATGTGATCCATCGCTGCGCGGCGAATTCCTGCGTCGGGCGCCCCGAGCCGCCGATCCTGAAATTCAATCCGGCCAGCAAGCTGCTGGCGAGCTGGGGCGCGGGCCAGTTCAACTTCCCGCACGGTGCCGTCGTCGATGGCGAAGGCAATCTTTGGGTCACCGATGCGGGCGGAACGCCAGGCAAGGGCCATCAAGTGTTCAAATTCGCGCCCGATGGGCGCGTTCTGATGACGCTCGGAAAAGCCGGCATGTCGGGCACCGAGCCCGGCCTGTTCGATCAGCCGACCGATGTGGCGATCGCCGCCAATGGCGACATCTATGTTTCCGACAGCCATCGCAACGGCAAGAACAACCGTATCCAGGTTTTCACCAAGGACGACCGCTTCCTGCGCGCTTGGGGCAGCAAAGGCACGGGCCCCGGCCAGATCAGCGAGCCCCACAGTATCGCCTTCGATTCACGCGGCCGTCTTTTCGTCGGCGACCGCGAGAACAACCGCATCCAGATCTACGACACCAACGGCAAATTGCTCGATACGTGGCGGCAGTTCGGCCGGCCGAGCGGCATCTTCATCGCCAAGGACGACACGATATATGTGGCGGATTCCGAATCCGGCCCCGACACCGGCGCGCATGAAATCATGGGCGCCAAGAAGGGCATTCGCATCGGCAGCGCGCGCGACGGATCGGTCACCGCCTTCATCGAAGACATGGAGCCCTTGCGGCCCGAACATTCGGGCGCCGAAGGGGGTGGCGTCGACGCGCAGGGCAATGTCTATGGCGGGGTCGTCCGCCGCCAGATGCTCGAACGCCATGTGAAGAAATAACGCTTTGGTTTGAATGTCATCCGGCCGGCAGCGCTTTAGTGAACGGCGCCTGCTTGACTCGTGGCGGGTCCTCCACAACCCTTGGGCGAAATATATAGCGGGAGGCACGCATGAATTTCGGAACCACCAATCGCCGCAATTTCCTTATGGGCGCCGCCGCGATAGCGGGCGCTTCCACTCTTGCGGGTGGGCTCCGCGCCCCCGCGCACGCGGCCCAAGCCGCGGGTGCGCGCAAGCAGGTGATGGTGGGGGGCCGCCGCGTCAAGGTCGTCGACATCCACGGCCATCTCGTTATCCCGGCAGCGGCCCCGCTTTTGGCCGGCACCGGCGTCGAGGGTGATTTCCCGCGCGCGCAAATCATGGGGCCCGAGCGGTTCACCCGCATGGATGCGCGCGGCATCGATGTGCAGGTGCTCAGCATCAACGGTTATTGGTGGTACGCTGCGGCCGACCGCGCTCTCGCGGCGCGCATCGTGCGCGCGCATGACGAGGGTATCTCGGCCTGGTGCAAGGGGAATGCGGAGCGCTTCGTCGGCCTGACCTCGCCGGCGATCCAGCATCCCGATCTTGCCGCCGAGCAGATCGACTACGCGGTGAAGACTTTGGGCCTGCGCGGCGTCTCCATGGGCGGCAATGTCGCGGGCGAAGTGCCGTCATCTGCGAAATACGATCCGCTGTGGCGCAAGATCGAAGAATTGCAGGTGCCGGTCTTCATGCACCCGACCAATGCCGAGAACCTTGCTCTCGACAAGGCATTCGAGGGGCGCGGCGATCTCGGCAACATCGTCGGCAATCCGATGGAAACGACTTTGTACCTGACCAAGCTGATCTTCGACGGTGTGTTCGACCGTTTCCCGCGGCTGAAAGTCTGCGGCGCCCATGGCGGCGGCTTCCTGCCGTCCTATTTCGGCCGTACCGAAGTCACCTGCGACGTGCGCCCCAATGCGATGTGCGCCAACAAGAAGCGGCCCAACGAGTACCTGAAGGCCAACATCATGGCGGATTCGATGGTGTTCTCGGACGAAGGCTTGCGCCATCTCGTGGCCGAAATGGGCGCGAACAACGTCGTCTACGGCTCCGACATGCCGTTCAACTGGCCGGACACGATCGATCTCGTCGTCAACGCGTCCTATCTCAGCAACGCCCAGAAGGAAGCCATCCTCGGCGGCAATCTGTCGGCGATGCTGAAGATTACGTAACGGATTTCCTTCCCCCCTTGTGGGGGAAGGTGGCCCGTAGGGCCGGAAGGGGGGTCATCCCCCCGCGTCGGGTTGCTTCGAGGGATGCGCGTCCGCGAAGGGCTTCAGCGCGTTGCAATTGGCGATGACGGCGTTGATCTCGGTGTAGGGCGACATATCGGTCTTGAAGCGCACCGCCGAAAAGGCGTGGGCGACGAGATAGGCGTCCGCGATGGTCGGCGCATCGCTGTAACAGAACCCTTTGCGGTATTTGTCGGCGCGCAGCATCGTCTCGATGGCGGAAAATCCCGCTTGATTCCATAGCCCGATCCAGGCGGCGACGCCGTCGGCATCCTGTTTGTAGGTATCGCGGACGAAATTCCGTATACGGAGATTGTTCACCGGATGCATGTCGCTTCCGACGATGGAGGCGAGCGCCCGCACCTGGGCGCGGCCAAGCGCATCCTGCGGCAGCAGCGGCGGATCGGGATAGAGCTCTTCGAGATATTCGATGATGGCGGGTGATTGGTAGAGCCGCACCCCATCGACTTCGAGCGTCGGCACGCCGCGCATCGGATTGATCTCGCCATAGGAGAATCCGAGATGCTCGCCTCTGTCCAAGCGGATCGAAATATATTCGTATTCCAGCCCCTTCAGGTTGAGCACGATCCGCGTGCGGTAGGAGGTGCTGCTGGCGTGGAAATTGTAGAGCTTCATCATGGTGGGCGGTCTCCCTCGGAATGCGGTTTTGCGCGATTTAACGCCCGGATTCAAAGGTTAAACGGAATGTCATCTGGCGCGTTCTTGCAAGTCATTCGCAATTATGGTCCCTTGATCGGCCCCCGTGGGAAAGGACGTTCCATGCGTGTTCTCCGCTCCGCTTGCCTCGCCGCGAGTCTCATGCTGTCGGGTTCGATGCTTGCCGCGCCGGCGCCGGCAACGGCGCCCACCGCCGCTGCGGTGCTGACCTCCTATGGCGATATCGCGCGCGCGATGTATGAGGATTCGCTCGCCACCGCCAGGGCGTTGCAGGTGGCGGTCAACGCCTTCCTCGCCAATCCCACGCCGGCGACGCTGACGGCCGCGAAGAACGCCTGGAAGGCCGCACGCGTGCCTTACATGCAGACGGAGGTCTACCGCTTCGGCAATGTCGCGGTCGATGAATGGGAAGGCAAGGTGAACGCCTGGCCGCTGGATGAGGGGTTGATCGATTACGTCGCGACGTCCTACGGCACGACGTCCGACGAGAACCCGCTCTACACGCTGAACGTCATCGCGAAAAGGCAGATCCGCGTCGGCGCGCGGCAGGTGGACGCCACCACTATCAATGCGAACCTCTTGCGCAACCTGCAGGAAGCGCAAGGCGTCGAGGCCAATGTCGCAACCGGCTATCACGCCATCGAATTCCTGCTCTGGGGCCAGGATCTGCACGGCACAGGGCCGGGCGCGGGCGAACGTCCGGCGACCGACTTCAATGCGCGGGCCTGCACCAACGGCAATTGCGACCGTAGAGCCGCCTATTTGAGGACGGCGGTGGAGCTTCTGATCGCCGATTTGACCGAGATGACGGCGGACTGGGCACCGGGCGGCAAAGCGCGTGCGCAATTGGCGGCCAAGGGCGTCAATGGCGGGCTCGCGACCATCCTCACCGGCATCGGTAGCCTCTCTTACGGCGAGCTGGCGGGCGAGCGCATGAAGCTCGGCCTCATCCTGCACGATCCCGAGGAGGAGCACGATTGCTTCTCCGACAACACGCACAACGCGCATTATTACGATCAGCTCGGCATGACCGGCATCTGGCGCGCCCGCTATACGCGCGCGAACGGGGCCGTGATGCAGGGCGCCTCCTTGCGCGATTACACGATGGCGCGCAACGCCGATGCCGCGCGCCGCATGGATGCGCGCATGGACGAGACGCTCGCCAAGATCAAGCTGATGAAGGACACCGCCGATTCCGGGCGGATGGCCTACGACCAGATGATCGGCAGCAACAATGCCGCCGGCAACAAACTGGTGCAGGACTCCATCGACGCGTTGATCGCGCAGACGCGCGCCGATGAAGCCGTGGTCGCGGCGCTGGGCTTGAAGATCTCGGTCGAAGGATCGGACAGTCTCGACAATCCCTCCGCTGTGGGCCCCTGAGGCATTGATGCCGCCATTCCGTCCCGCTTTCACGCGCCGTGCCATTCTTGCAGGCGGCGCCGCGATACTGGCCGCGCCCCTCGTCGGGTGCAGCCAAAGCACCGTTCCGGTTGCGGGAGCACCGCCGGCTGGCCGCTTGCGCGAAACGCGCATCGGCGGGCAGGCGATCACGCTGACCGCACAGGAACACCCGCTCACCCTTGGCGGTCGATCGGGCGCGACGCCGACCTGGCTGTATGGCGAGGAGCTGTTTCCGGTCTTGCGTTTGAAGCGCGACGAAAGCCTCGAGGTCACGCTGCAAAACCAGCTCAGCGAACATACTTCGATCCATTGGCACGGGGTGCGCGTGCCCAATGCGATGGACGGCGTTCCCTATGTGACGCAGATGCCGGTGAAGCCCGGCGAGAATTTCACCTATCGCTTCACGCCGCCCGGTTCGGGCACGTACTTCTTCCATCCCCATTGCAACACCTCCGTACAATTGGGACGCGGCCTGTCGGGCGTGCTGATCGTCGAAGACGGCGATCCCCAATATGACGACGACGTCGTCGTGGTGCTGAAGGATTGGCGCCTGGCGGAGGACGGCAGCTTCCTGCCGTTCCTGACGGCGGAAGGCGCGGGCCGCTCGGGCACCTATGGAACGCTGCGCACCGTCAACGGAATGGTGGCGCCGGAGATCGTGGTTCCACCCGAAGCGCTGGTGCGCTTGCGCCTGCTCAATCTCGACTCGACGCGCGTGGGCGATATCGGCTTCCAAGGCGCCGACGCGTCGCTTCTCGCCGTGGACGGCAATCTTCTGGCGCCGCAGCCGCTCGAAAATTGGCGCCTGGGGCCTGGCATGCGCATCGATGTGGCGGTGCTGACGCCCGCCGCCGGAGGACGCGTTTCGCTGGTCGATTTCTTCGCGGCGGAGCCGGTGATCCTGGCGACCTTCGTCGCCGCGGGCGCGCCGCCGCGCCGCGAGGTCACCGAGTTCGAGGACAGGATCGCTTTTTCCGAACCCGATTTGTCCGGCGAATTGCGTCAATTGCGTTTGTCGGCGTCGGCGGTTCCGACCGATTATGCGGGTCTGGCGCCGATCGTATTGCCCGACGGCAGCACGATCGATCTTCTGGATTCGCTCTGTTCGACCTCGCGCACGATGTGGGCGATCGACGGCAAGCCTTGGCCGCAGAACGGGCACGAACATCTGCCGCCGCCGCTGCTCGATTTAAAGCGCGGTCAAAGCGTGCAGATCGAGCTCGTCAATACGACGCCGCATTTGCATCCGATGCATCTGCATGGCCATATCTTCAAGGTTCTTTCGTCGAGCAAGCTGCAGCGCCCGCTCCATTGGGCGGACACCGTGCTGGTGATGCCCGAGGAACGGGTGCAGATCGCGTTCGTCGCGGACAATCCCGGCAATTGGATGATCCACTGTCACATCATCGAGCACCAGGACACGGGGATGATGGCATGGTTCCGCGTCACCTGACGCTAGCGCTGTTGGCCGCTGCCGCTCCGGCGATGGCGCTGGGCGCTTCGCTGGATGCGGTGGTCGGGCGCGCATTGTTCGAGCGCAATTGGGTTTCGGCGCCGTCTTCGACGCAAAGCGACGATGGGTTGGGCCCGCTCTACGACGCGCCCTCCTGCGCCTCCTGTCACCAGCAGCGTCCGCCCGAAGATTTTGATGAAACGACGGTGCAACCCGGAACCATCATTCGCCTCGGCAATGCGCGCGGGGCCGGCGATCCTGCCTATGGCAATCAATTGCAAACGCGCGGCGTCTCCGGTCAAACGCCGGAGGCCAATCCCGACATTGTTTGGAACGTGAAGGATGGACGGCGCGCCGCTTCGATCACGCTTTATTCGCAAGGGTTTGGCGCGCTCGCGCAGGATACGAAGATGGCGCTGCGGCGCGCCCCCGTGCTCGACGGCACGGGTCTGCTGGCGCAGGTGCCGGAAAGCGAAATCCTCAAACAGGCGCAAGCGCAAAAGCGCAAGGGTAACGGTATCGGTATCGCCGGCGAACTCCCTTGGGTCACCGTCAATGGAAAGCGCGTGCTCGGCCGGTTCGGCTGGCGCGCCACGAGTCTCGATCTCAAAGCGCAGATTGCGATGGCCTTCTCGCGCGACATCGGCCTTTCCACCAAGGCCCATCCCGATCCTTTCGGCGATTGCACGGCGCGCGAGACGGCTTGCCGCGCCGGGCCGCATGGCGCCAAAACGGGCGAAGTGGAAATTCCCGATTCGATGATCGATTTAATCGTGAAGCATCTCGAAAGTCTGGAGCCGGCCGCGCCGAAACAGAATGCGGCCGAGGCGCTGTTCAACCGGACAGGCTGCGCCGAATGTCACGCCACGCTGCATCTGGCCGACGGCACGCCGGTCAAGGCCTATACCGATCTTCTGCTTCACCGCCTGGGGCCGGAGCTTGACGACGGCATCGGCGAAGGCGCCGCCGCGCCCGGCCAATGGCGTACGGCCCCGCTGTGGAACGTCGCGAAAAGTCTTAAAATCGGAGGTCTCTTGCATGATGGCCGCGCGCGCAGCGTGGCCGAGGCGGTAGAATGGCATGGCGGAGAAGCGGCCCCCGCGCGGGCCCGTTTCAAGGCGCTCAACGCCGCCGACCGCGAGGCGCTTGCCGCCTTCGTCAGCGGGCTCTAAAGGACAGAAATGGCTGCGCCATCCATCCGTCTGGTTCTGAAAGCCGCCGCGGGGCCGCCGAAGGCAGACGTCGCGCGCGCAATTTCCGTCGCGCTCGCTGTCGTCGATCGATTCATCATCCCCGCCTATCGCCGCCTCGTGGAAGCGACCGACGCGCAAGACAAGGCTTGGGCCGCTTTCGCCGCCAACCGCGCGGCGGGCGATTTCGCGAGCCTGCGTGTGGCCTATCATTCGACCGCCGATGCCTGGGCGCACGCGCAAATATTCAAGACCGGACCCATCTCGCTGTTCCTGCGCTATGAGCGCTTCGCCTATTGGCCCGAAGCGCGTAACGTCACCGGGCGCATGCTGGACGCCTTGCTCGCCTCGAACGACCCCAACGATTTGACGCTGGCGACGCTCGCCCGCGACAGCGTGGCGGCGCAGGGGCTCACCGCTCTCGAGCGCCTGCTTTATGAGGGCGCGGATCCCGCCGCCGCCTTGAAGGCGCCAGACGGCGAACGGCGCGTCGCCGTGGGCCGGGGTATCGCACGCAATCTTTCCGGCATTGCGCGCGACGTGCTGGCCGATTGGACCGCGCCCGCCGGCGTGCGCGCGGCGATTGCCGCGAACAAGGGCTGGAACAATCTCTTCATGGACGCGCCGGAAGCGGCCAGCCTTCTGCTCACCGACCTCGTCGGCGCGTTCCGGCTGATGCACGATCTGAAGCTGCTGCCGGTGATGGGGGCGAGTGCGGACGTCGCGCGGCCCAATTCGGCTGAAGCCTGGCGCAGCGGACGCTCGCAGCGTGATCTCAAGCTCAATCTTACGGCGGCGCAGGCGATGACCAAGGCGTTCGCCGAAACCGTTCCGGCCGCGCACGTTACGAAAATCGACGGGCTGTATGTGGCCGCCAACAAAGCGGTCGACGCGGTGCCGGCGCTGTTGGGCCAGGCGGCGGCCGATCCGGCGCAGCGTCCGCGCGTGGAGGCCGCCCGCGCCGCGGTCAAGGCGGTGCAGACGGAAATCGCCGCGGTTCTGCCGGCCGATCTCGGCATACCTTTGGGGTTCAATAGTCTCGATGGCGATTGATTGGACGATTTCCCGGCGAGGCCTGTTCTCCGGCTCCTTCGCGGCGCTGGCGGGCGGTTATCTCGGCTTGGGGGATGCGCAGGGCCGCGCGCCCGGTGCGAACGTCACGCCCGAATTCATCAGCGCCGTGCGCATCGCGGGCACCGATGGCGGCGCGCGTCTGACGAAAGACGGCCTTGCGCCATTCGCTTTGCCGGGACGCGCCCATGCGCCGCTGCGGCTTGACGGGAACCGGATCGCGCTGATCGGGCGGCGCCCCGGAAGCTTCGCCGCGATCTTCGATTCCGTCGGCATCGATGAGGGCGAGCCTGCGCGCATTTTCACGCCCACCGCCGGACGGCGTTTCGCGGGGCACGCAGGCGTAAGCCCCGACGGCGCCACACTCGTCACCAGCGAAATCGACGCCGAAACGGGCGATGGCTTCGTGGTGATGCGCGATGCGGCAAGCGCCGCGCCAAAGGCGGTCTTCCCAGTCGGCATCGAGCCCCATGATCTTCTGTTCGCGCGCGGCGGTGACCGGCTCGTCGTCGCTATCGGCGGCATCGCCCATGCGGCCGATGTCAAAGGGCCGGCGCTGAATGCCGGCAGGATCGAATCTTCGATCGTCGAAATCGCCCCTGGCACCGGCGCCGTGCTGAAGCGCCACGCGCTGCCCGCCGATGGAAAATCGCTCTCGCTGCGCCACATGGCGTTGGCGCCCGACGGCGAAACAATCGTCTTCGGCATGCAGGACCAGGACCGCTCGCAGCAGCGGCCGCTTTTGGGCGTGCTGCATGTCGGGCGCGGCCTTGAGCTCTTGCCCTTGCCCGAAGAGGCGGGCGCCTTGCGCTCCTATATTGGCTCGGTCGCCATCGATGTGTCGGGGCGCTTTGCCGCCGCGACGTCGCCCAAGGGCGGCACGGTGGGCCTGTGGCGGCTTGCCGACGGGCGGGCGCTGCCGGGCTTTAGGCTCGCCGATGTCTGCGGGCTCGCCCCCGGAGCTGCGCCGGGAGCGTTCTGGGTCACCTCAGGGCATGGCGATGTGGTCGCGCTCGAAGCGGGCGATGCCGGCTTCGAGACGCGCGCGCATTGGCGCGCCGAAGCGGCGTTCGACAATCATCTGCTGAAATTATAGGTCGGCTACTCCGCCGTGACAGCCACGCTGCGCTTGCGGCTGAAGCGCGCGCTCAGTTTCTCCAGATAGACGTAAATCACCGGCGTGATGTAGAGCGTCAGCGCCTGGGAGAGCATCAATCCGCCGACCACGGCAAGGCCGAGCGGCTTGCGCGCATCGCCGCCGTCGCCCATTCCGATGGCGATGGGAAGCGTTCCGAACAACGCCGCCATGCTGGTCATCATGATCGGCCGGAAGCGGGTGGTCGCCGCGCTGAAGATGGCTTCCTCCGGGCCGAGGCCGTCTCTGCGTTGCCGCGTCAGAGCGAAGTCCACCATCATGATGGCGTTCTTCTTCACTAGCCCTACGAGCATGACCATGCCGACGAAGGCGTATAGCGATAGCGCTATCGGGAAGCCGTTCTGGGCATAGCCGACGACGTAGAGGGTGAGGAGCGCGCCGACCGCGGCCGCAGGCAGACCAGAGAGAATCGTCAGCGGGTGGATGAAGCTCTCATACAGGATGCCGAGCACGATATAGACGACGAGGATGCCGCCGATGAGCAGGAAGCCCATGCCCTGCTGCGATTCCTGGAACGCCCGCGCGGTGCCCTGGAAGGTGCCCACCACGGAGGCCGGGATGTTGAGTTCCGTTCTGATGCGCTCCATTTCGGTCACGGCATCGGAGAGCGCCACGCCCTCTGGCAGATTGAACGACAGCGTCACCGCGGTGAGCTGGCCGAGATGGCTGATGGTCAGCGGCTGGGTGCCCCGCGAGATCGTCGTCACGGCCGTCAGCGGAACCAGGGCGCCGACATTGCCGGTCAGATTCGCCGACCGCGAAGTGGCGAGGTAGAGCCGGTTCAGCGCGTCGGCGTTTTCCTGATATTGCGGCAACAGTTCCAAGATCACCCAATATTGGTCGGCCTGGGTGTAGATCGGTGAGACGCGTTGGCCGCCGAAGGCGGAACCGAGGGCCACTTCGATCTGCTGCGGCGTGATGCCGAGCGAGGCCGCGCGGTCGCGGTCGATGGCGACGTTGACCGACGGGGTCGAGAGATTGAGGTCGGTATTCACGTCGGTGAAATAGGGATTGCGCGCGAGCGCCTGTTCCAGCTTGGAGGCGCTCGAATAGAGCGTATCCAGCTCGATGTCCTGCAGCGTGTATTGATAGAGCGCGCGGGCGTTGAAGCCGCCGATGCGGATCGGCGGGCGGTTTTGCATGATGACGTTGATGCCCGGGATGTTCAGGAACTGGGGACGCAGCTTCGAGATGATCTGATCGACGGTGAGGTTGCGGTCCTGGCGATCAACCAATTGGATGCTGAAATTGCCTCTATTGGCGCGCGCTTCGCCGCCCGAATTGACCGAATTGTTGAAGCCTTCGATGCTCGGCTCCGCGGCGAAGATCTTCGCCACCTCCGACTGATGGCGCATCATCTCGGCGAAGGAAACCCCGTTGGCGCCTTCGGTCGAGGCGTTGAACTGGTTCGAATCCTCGCTCGGCAGGAAGTCCTGCGGCATGATCCGGAACATCTGCACGGTTAGCGCGATGCTGGCAAAGAACAGTACCAGGATGAAGCGGCGATGCACCATGCTCCAGCGCAAGGAGGATTCATAACCGCCTTGCAGCGCGTTGAAGCCTTTCTCGCTGGTCCGGTAGAACCAGTTGTGCCGCTTGCCGTGCTCTTCCTTGGCGGACTTGATCAGCCGCGCGCACAGCATCGGCGTCAACGTCAGCGACACGAAGCCGGAGACCAGAACGGCGATGACGATCGTCATCGCGAATTCGTGCAGAAGACGGCCGACGATGCCGCCCATGAAGATGACCGGAATGAACACCGCGGCCAGCGAGATGGTCATGGATGGAATCGTGAAGGAGACTTCCTTGGAGCCGACCATCGCCGCGTCGTAGGGCGCTTCGCCGTCCTCCACGTGTCGCATGATGTTTTCAAGCATGACGATGGCGTCGTCGACGATGAAGGCGACACATAGGGTGAGCGCCATCAGCGATAGATTGTTCAAGCTGAAACCCATCAAGGCCATGCCAGCGAAGGTGCCCACGATGGTGATCGGCATGACGATGGAGGGAATGAAGGTCGCGGTGGCGGTGCGCAGGAAGACGAAGATCACGCCCACCACCAGCATGCCGGCGACGACCAGCGTGAATTGCACGTCGAACAGCGCGCTGCGGATCTTGCGGCTGCGGTCGAGCCGCGTTTCCACTTCGATGGACGGCGGCAATTGGGCGATGAGGCCGGGCAGGGCGGCGCGAATGCCGTCCACCACCTCGACCGTGTTGGCGCCCGGCTGGCGGTTGATGGCGACCGTGATCGAGGGCACGCCATTCCAGGAACCGTAGGTCTTGTTGTTCTCGACGTCGTCGATGACGTTGGCGACGTCGGCGAAGCGCACCGGCGCGCCGTCGCGATAGGTCAGGATCTGCTGGCGGAAATCGGCCGCTTCGTTGAGCTGGCCTTCCGCGTGGATGACCGCCGAGCGGGTGCGTCCGTCGAGCGAGCCGGTGGCGAGGTTGACGTTGGCGTTGCGGATGGCGGTAGCGACTTCGTCGATACCGATGCCGCGGACGGCGAGGGCGGCCGGATCGACCTGAACGCGCACGGCCGGACGCGCTTGGCCGAAGATCACCGCTTCGGCGACGCCGGGGATCGAGGCCAGCTTCCCGATCAGCAAATCCTCGACATATTGGTTGACGGTGCGCAACGGCAGCGTCTTCGAGCTGACGTTGAGGAAAAGGATCGAACCTTCGGCGGGGTTCACCTTGCGCAAAGAGGGCGGGTTGGGCATGTCGCGCGGCAATGCGCGGGCGGCCGCCGAAGCCGCCGCCTGAACGTCCTGGAACGCCGCATCGATATTGCGGTCGAGGCGGAACTGCAAGGTGATGCGCGTCTGGTTCTGGCTGCTCACCGAGGTCATCGAGTCGAGACCGGCGATGAGCGAAAATTGCTTTTCCAAGGGCGCCGCCACGGACGATGCCATCGTCTCCGCATCCGCGCCGGGCAGGCCTGCAAACACGTCGATGGTCGGGAAATCGACGTTGGGCAGCTCACTGACGGGCAGCGACGAATAGCCAAACGCCCCCGCCAACAGGAAAGCGGCCATGGCCAAGGTCGTCATCACGGGACGTTTGATGAAGGCGGCGGAGAAATGCATCGGGATGCTCTTTCCTAGCCGCCTTGTGCGGCAGCGGCATTCTGAACGGCGCCCTCCGCCGGAGTTCCGGCGACGGGGCTTTCGGCCGCGTTTGCGACGATGTTGACCGTGATGCCCGGCGTCAGGCGCAATTGGCCATCGGTCACCACGCGTTCGCCGGACTTTATGCCGGTGCCGATCGCGGCGATGAATTGGTCTTCATAGGCCACCTGCACGGCGCGCATTTCCACCTTGTTGTCGGCGCCGATGACGAAGACATAGGTGCCTTCCTGTCCGACATTCACCGCCTCGTGCGGAATGACCACAGCTTGAGTCAGAGTCTCGAGCGTCACGACCGCATCGATGAGTTCGCCGGGGACGAAGCGCAAATCGGGATTGGCGAAGGTGGCACGCAATTCGATCGTGCCGGTTCTGGCGTCGATCGTGTTGCCGATGAAATCGACCTTGACGGGAATGCCCCTTTCAGGCGCAGGCACCGGGCCGGTGGCGCTGGCGGCTTCCACCGCGTCGTTGCGCAGGTTCACCCTGGCGATGAGATCGTCCTGGGCGAGGCGATCCTGCAGCCGCGGCAGATTGGCTTGCGGCAAGTTGAAGGTGATCTTGACCGGCTGGATCTGCGTGATGGTGATGAGGCCAGCCTGATCGCTGACATGCACCTGATTGCCGGGATAGACGGTGTAGGCACCCGTCTTGCCGTCGATCGGCGAGCGGATCGTCGTGTAACCGAGATTGAGCTTGGCGCGATCCACGGCGGCTTCGTCGGCCAGCACGCTGGCGGCAAGAGCCTTGGCGGACGCCACCAGTTGATCGCGCTGTTGCGCCGAAACGATGCCGCGGTCGGCGAGCATCACGGCGCGGTCGGCATCGGCCTGCGCGCTTGCTTGTTGCGCGCGGTCGCGTTCGACGTTCGCTTCGGCTTGGCGAAGGGCGGCTTCGAACGGCGCCGGATCGATGCGGAAGAGCAGGTCGCCCCGCCTCACCATCTGGCCTTCTCTGAAATTCGCGGACAGCAACGGCCCATCGACCTGCGCCTTCACGGTGACGACCGAATTGGCGAGCACTGTTCCGATCGTGCTGACGACGACGGGAACATCCTTCGTCACGGCCGATGCCACGCGCACCGGAGGCGGGGGTGCGCCGCGGCCGGCGCCACCGCCGCCGCCGCCGAAATACGCCGCCATCTTCGCGGGCATGTCGGATTGAACGGCGACATAACCCGCAGCCCCGAGAAGCAGCACAGCAATGAGGATGAGCCTCGGCGATGTCTTGCGCGTCCGCACGGGAGACAGCACCGCAGAGCGCTTAGAAGAAGGTTCGTCGTATCCCATCATTTCCTTACTTGCGGGGGCCGCCCGTCCTCTTCAGACGAGCGAAAAAAACAGCGCCTTAGCTGGCGGTTTAGCATCGATATGGTCAATGTAGAAATAACGACCAACTGTCCCAAAACTTTGTCCGGGTTTGTCCTTGGCCGGTATATGAAATCGTTGCAAACAGTCGCACGGCGTAAGCCTAGGATGGGAGCCATTTTTCTTTCACAGGAACGTGTGCGACAAACCGATTCCCCATCCCCCCTCCCGACGAGACCCTACGGTTAAAAATCCCCCACGTGGCCGCCAGCGAAGCCCCCCTCCCGGTGGAAGACTTTCATCCTCGAATCCGGGATTTGCGCCTCTATATGGCCGTCCGCTTTGCGACGACGCTGGGGACCCAAATCCAGTCCGTGGCCGTCGGCTGGCAAGTCTACGACATGACGCTCGATCCGGTGGCCTTGGGCTTCGTCGGCTTGGTGATGTTCCTGCCGATGGTGCTGCTGGTCCTGCCGGCCGGCGACATGGCCGACCGCGTCGACCGCAGATGGATGCTGATTGTCAGCTATGTCATTCAAGTTGCTGCATCTTTAGGGCTCCTGCTGCTGACGGTCGGCGGCGTGCGGGAGATGTGGGCGTTCTACAGCGTGCTCGCGCTTTTGGGCGCGGCGCTGGGCCTTTCGCAGCCGGCGATGCAGTCCTTCCTCCCCTTCCTGGTGACGCTCGACAGGCTGCCAAAGGCGATCGCGTGGAACGCCTCGTCCTACCGGACCGCGGTGATCCTGGGACCGGCCGTCGGCGGGTTCTTGTACGAGCTCGGGCCGGCGGTGAATTACGGCCTCACGACGATCATCTACATACTCACAGTCGTCGGCATGTGGAACATCCGCATGCGCGTCAGCAAGAGCAAGAAGAGCACCGGCACTTCCTATGAGCGCATCGTCGAGGGCATCCGCTACATGCGGCAGCGCCCGATTCTCTATGGCGCGATCTCGCTCGATCTCTTCGCGATGTTTCTGGGCGGCACCACGGCGCTGCTGCCGATCTATGCACGCGACATCCTCGTGGTCGGCCCGGCGGGCTTGGGTTTCCTGCGCACGGCGCCGGCGGTCGGCGCCGTTCTCGTCGCCATCGTGCTGACGCGCTGGCAATTGCGCCGCCATACCGGCGCGGTGATGTTCGCTTGCGTCGCCATCTTCGGCGCGGCGACGGTGGTGTTCGGACTCTCCCGCGATTTCTACGTCTCGCTGGTGGCGCTCTGCGTCACGGGCGCCGCCGACATGGTCAGCGTCTATGTGCGCTCCGCGATGATCCAGCTTGCCACGCCCGACAATATGCGCGGGCGCATCGGTTCGCTGAATTCGCTGTTCATCGGCGCGTCCAACGAGTTGGGCGAATTCCGCGCCGGCATGACCGCAGGGTTATTCGGAACCGTTCCTGCGGTCGTGCTCGGCGGATTCGGCACGCTTGCGGTGGTAGGCCTGTGGATGCGGCTTTTCCCGCCCTTAAGGAAGGTCGACCGCTTCTCCGAAGTCACCGTCCGCGAATGAGGCTCCCTATTTCGGCTGCGGCACGATGCGCAAATAGGGCTTCGGCGCCTTCCAGCCTTGCGGGTAAATTTTCTTGGCGTCGTCGTCATTGACGGAGCCCGCGATGATCACGTCCTCGCCCTGCTTCCAGTTCACCGGCGTCGCGACCTTGTGTTTCGCGGTCAATTGCATCGAGTCGATGACGCGCAGGACCTCGTCGAAATTGCGCCCGGTGGTCATCGGATAGATGAGGATCAGCTTGATCTTCTTGTCCGGCCCGATAACGAAGACGTTACGCACGGTCTGGTTGTCGGAGGCGGTGCGCTTGGCGGGATCGCCATACGCTTCGGCCGGCAGCATGTCGTAGAGCTTGGAGATCGCCAGATCGGGATCGCCGATCATCGGGAAGTTGACCGCGGTGCCCTGCGTCTCTTCGATGTCCTTGGCCCAGCCGGTATGGCGGTCCACCGGATCGACCGAAAGCCCGATGATCTTGACGTTGCGCTTGTCGAATTCGGGCTTAAGCCGCGCCATGTAGCCGAGTTCGGTGGTGCAGACGGGCGTGAAATCCTTGGGATGCGAGAACAGGATGCCCCAGGAATCGCCGAGCCATTCGTGGAAACGGATGGGGCCGGCCGTGGTCTGTGCTTGAAAATCGGGCGCTGTGTCGCCGATGCGAAATGCCATAGGAGCTCTCCTCTCAAACGGGCTGGGTTTGAGGGAGCCTATTACAGCGAAAGCCGATCCGACGCCATAAGGCGCGGTCGAACCGGCTGCGGCGAAAAGCGGCTATTTCTTCTGTTTCTTGCCCGCGCCGAGATGGCGGTGCGGGTCGGTCTGCGAGGGCGGATCGCTCGCCGGGAAGCTGTCGTCCAACGCGTCGTCGAGCTTTTGTTCTTCGGTCTGGGGTTTCTTGGCCTGGGGCTTGTCCATCGGCTTATCGATTTGCTTTTCCATCGCTTAGCTCCTTTTTGTTCCGGGAAGGTAACGAATGGAAGCAGCGCTGGTTTCGTGCCTGCGGCTTGGCTAAGGTCCGCCCGCAAGGAAAACCAGGTAGACCCGCGCCATGAGTGCAAACGTCCTTTCGCTCGGCGCCCTTCTGGTCGTCATCGCGGTCAGCATGACCTCGCGCATCAATGTCGGCGTGCTGGCTATCGCGCTTGCCGCCGGCGTCGCCATGCTGGCCGCCGGCTGGACGGCCGCCCAGTTCGCTGCTTCGTTTCCCGCGCCCCTGTTCCTCATTCTCGTCGGCGTGACGCTGCTGTTCGGCGCCGCGCTCAAGAACGGCACGCTGGGCGCCATCGCCGCGCGGATGGTGCGGCTGTGCGGCCATCGCACCGCGCTGTTGCCGATTGCATTCTTCCTTTTGACCTTCGCGCTTGCCGCTATTGGGCCGGGCGCGATCGCGGGGACCGCCATCGTTGCGCCGCTCGCCATGTCGGCGGGCGTGGCGGCGGGCGTAAATCCGTTCCTGCTCGCGCTGATGGTCGGTGTCGGCGCCAATGCCGGCACGCTGTCGCCGATCAGCCTCACCGGCATCATCTCGCTCAATCTGTTGGAGCAGGGCGGGCTCGGCGGACACGAGGCCGCCGTGTTCCTCTCGAATTTCGTCGCCCATATGGTGACCGCTCTCGCGGCCTATTTCCTGTTCGGCGGCTGGGGCCTGCTCAAAGCCAATCGCACCACCAATGCCGTCGATACCGCCACCGCCGTGTTGCCGCCGCTGACGCGCATGCATTGGTTGACCATCGCGGTGATGGCGATCTGGCTGACCGTCGTCATTGCCTTCGAAGCCAATCCGGGCCTCGTCGCCTTCCCCGCGGCGGTCTTTCTCATTCTCGTGGGTGCGGCCGACAACAACGATGCGTTCGGCTCCATTCCCTGGACCGTCATCCTGATGGTGTCGGGTGTCGGCCTCTTGATCAGCGTGCTCGACAAGACGGGTGGCATGGAATTGTTCACCTCCATGCTGGCGACCTTCACCACGCCCACCACCGCCAACGGCACAATGGCCTTCGTCGCCGGCCTCATCTCAAGTTACAGCTCGACCTCGGGCGTCGTGCTGCCGGCCTTCCTGCCGACGGTGGGCGGTCTTGTCGAACGGCTCGGCGGCGGCAATCCGCTCGAGATCGCGCTCAGCATCAATGTCGGGGCGTGCCTCGTCGACGTTTCGCCTTTGTCCACCATCGGCGCGCTCTGCATCGCGGCTGTCCCCGCGGGCGCCGCGGATACGGCGGTGCTGTTCCGCAAGATGCTGCTGTGGGGCTTCTCGATGACGATCTACGGCGCCATCTTCTGTTTCCTGTTCATCCGCTTCTTCGCATGGTGAATATCAGGGGCGCCTTCGGCGGATAAAAATAACCATTAATCCGCTTATACCGGCCGAACCATTCCTGGTTGCTGGAATTAGCCTTACGCAAAATATACGATGGTCTCTGACGTGGCGTCCTAAGGGGGAAGACGGCATGCGGGTGGGGAAACAAAAAGTGCGCTGGCCGTTCGTGCTCGCATTTGTCAGCATCGTGCCGCTCGCCGTCCTGATTGCCGCCTGGCAGCCCTTCACCTTCATCCATCTGACCAATCGGCTGGGCGACGCCGTCCACTTCGCGCTGATGCGTGCGAGCTATCTGGCGAAAGTGGAAGCGCTGCCCGCGACCGGCCAGCCGCGTTTCGCGGTTTTCCATCGTGGCGGAATGGTGTGAGCCTCGAACGGCGTCGTCTATGACGAGAGCGACGAGATCGTCTTGCCCCGGGGCCAGCAATCCGACGCGGCGAAGCGCCGGCTCAATCGTTCGGAACCCGGCTGCGGCGAATACACGGTCCAGAGGCTGGGCGCGCATTTCTACGCGTCCGATTTCTCCTGCTGATTCGATCCACCGAAGCGCTTGGGTTGAAGGAATTGCGGCTTTAACCGGCGTTACGCGATTTCGTGCGCTGAGTTAAAGTACCGCGCTTCGCCCGAATTTCTGACAGCAGTTCGTGGCGTCGGTACTTCAGGAAGCTGAGCAAATTATCCTTCTGATTCTCGACCACGAGTGCCTTTCTGATTCTGGTCACGTTGGCACTCAGATTGGGTTGTTCTTGCAATAGCAACTGTAACTGATGATCCGCATTTTGTTCTGCGTTCCGTAGGCGCGCTTGTATCGTGGTGCTTTGGTCTCCCTGACCAAATTGAATTAAGGCTCGCTGGACGAAGGTGTGAATTTGAGAAAAGCAGTCGTCCATGTGATCCCGGCTGCCGTCGCGGGGCACCGTAAAAATGGGCGCGTCCTCAATTAACTCATTCAAGGCCGCGACGTCGGCTTGATCCCTGCCGAATGAAAGTAGGCACGCCAAATCTGAATCTATTTCGCGGTCTCCTTGCCGGGCGTCGTTAGCCTCTCGCACTTCGCCCAGCCGTTCGGCTTGGGTGGCGACCTGTAGGGAGAGCGCTGCGATCTGCTCTGCGAAGGCTTTCGTCTGTCCTTGCTGCACGGGCTCTCCCGTCGCCCTGCGAAACTGCGGGCCGGTGAACATTGCGATTGCGGCGCAAAAAATAAACAACGCGAACCATGCCTCCGGCGCTTGGGCCAGCGTCGTTATGGTGCCTGCCAGGGACGGTAAATTAGTCTTTAGCGGTGACCAAAGAAGTGCCGTCAGCGCGAAGCTGGCCGCGAGCGCCCCAGCCCCATATCGACGCCAGCCTCTCTCGGTCACGGCTTCCCACCCGAAGGGAATGGCTAGCCCCAAAAGAAATGTAATCGCTGTAACGTCGTCCATCCGCGACTCCTATCACGAGTCCGGTTGCAGGGTCGGACGCGCGCAATCACGCGCCCCTTGTCCACAAGGCACGCAATCCGAATTGACTGAACACGTCAGCCCTCCTTTCTAGGGAGCCGGTCTTACGTGGAGTCCGAGAGCGCTGAATTTCGGAACGCGCCTTCCCATATCTTCCGCAGGAACAAACGGGAGAGCGAGAAGTCATGCGCTCAATGGGACGGAAATGGCACCGATAGGGACCAAAATGTTGTTGCTTTATCCCCGCGCGTGGACGGGCGATGGCTGGCTTTTCGCCGCCGCTATCCCCGCATCCGGAAGGGAGAGGGGTGCGAAAATTGAAAAACAACCTCCCCAGAGATTTGGCTCTCGCGGCGTTGATTTCGCGCGACCTACCCCGTGTCGGGCCCTTGGGCTAGATTGCGCGTGAGGGAACGCGCCATGCTCCGGATCGCCTTGCACGTTCTGACCGCCGCCCTGCTCGGCGCCGCACTAAGTCCGAGCTTCGCCGCGGACAAAGCTGTCCCCGATCTTTCCGGTTTCTGGCAGCACGGCGTGGGGGACTTCATGTACCGCGACCCGCCGTCGGGCGCGGGTCCGATCAAGCGCACCGGGAAGCCCGAGGACTACGCCGTCAACAATCATTATCAGGGCGACTACAACAATCCGATGCTGAAGCCGTGGGCCGCGAAAGCGCTCAAGGAAGCGGCGATGCGCGACATCGCGGGACTTCCGGAGTCGACGCCCGCCGCGACCTGCCGTCCCGGCGGCGTGCCCGGCGCGCTGCTTTATTTGCGTCCCGTGCAGTTCCTGCAGGAGCCGCATCGCGTGACGATCCTTTATCAATACGATCATCAGTCGCGCACGATCCATCTCAATAAGAAGCATTCGGAGAATTTGCAGCCGAGCTGGTACGGCGAATCCGTCGGCCACTATGAAGGCGACACGCTGATCGTCGACACCATCGGCGTGAACGACAAAAGCTGGACCGACCATCTCGGCACGCCGCACACCGATAAGATCCACGTCATCGAACGCTATCGCGTCACCAATGGCGGCAAGACGCTGGAGGTGCATTTCTCGGTCGATGATCCCGGCACGTTCAACTGGACGTGGTCGGCGATCCTGCGTTACGGCCGCGCCGGCAAGGAAGTGGTGCAGATCGAGGAAGAGGTCTGCGCCGAGAACAATATCGGGATTCCGATTCCGGTGGCGGACATCGATCCCATCAGCGGCGCGACGTTGCGCGATCCTCCGCCATCCTAACGAGGCATGTAATGAGAAAGTTTTTGCTTGCGGCAGCGCTGCTGTCAGCTGCGTCCGGTGCGGCCGCAGCGCCCGATTTCACCGGCTATTGGCAGCATGGCGTGCCCGCCCAGCAATATGAAAACCCACCATCGGGGCCGGGCCCCGTACGCCGCATCGGCGTGCCGGAGAATTACACCCAGAATCGCAATTGGCGCGGCGACGATAAGAATCCGATCCTGCAACCCTGGGCCGCGGAAGCCGTGCGCAAGGAAGGCGACCGCGAGGAGCAGGGCCTGCCCGAATTGTCGCCGTTCACGACATGCCGGCCGGCGGGCGTGCCCTTCGTGCTGAGTTTTCTGCGGCCGATGCAAATCTTGCAGACGCCGAAGAAGGTCTTGTTCCTCTATCAGTTCAATGGGCAATCGCGCACCGTCTATATGGACGTGCCGCATTCGAAGAACCTCGTGCCGTCCTATTACGGCGAGTCCATCGGCCATTATGAAGGCGACACGCTGGTGGTCGACACGATCGGGATGAACGACAAGACCTGGACCGACCGTTTCGCGACGCCCCATACCGAAGCTCTGCATGTCGTCGAGCGTTACAGCGTGATCGACGGCGGCAAGACGCTGCAGGTGTTCTTCACCGTCGAGGATCCGGGCGCCTTCACGACGGCGTGGTCGGGAATCGTGAAATTTCCCCGCGTCACACCGCGCGGAATCGAAGAAGAAGTCTGCGCCGAGAACAACACCTATCACGGCATCACGATTCCGGTGGCCGAAACCGATCCGATCAGCGGCGTGAAATTCCCGCCGCTGCCGAAATAGAGTCTAGCGGTCGAGCGTGAAGCTGATCGTGTTGTTCGTATTGACCAGCGCGAATTTGACGACGGTGCCCTGGCCATCGAGCCAGACTTCGTATTTCCGTCCGCCGCCGCGGTCGATGTTGTAATGCTTGGCACGCATATCGGCGCCGTCGACCGAAACGGACTCTTCCTGTCCGCCGCTGACCTGCACCTGTTCGATGCGGCCGCGGTCGGGCGTGAACAGCGTGTTGCCCTTGAGCACTTCAGCGGACCACGGATTGGCCGGGCGCACACCGGCAGGCGCGGAGTAGGTGCCGGATTCCGACGTGACGACGAACGAATCGCCTTGCGCCGCTCCGCTCACCGCGAGAACCGGATTGTCGTTGGTCTTGGTGGTGCCCTGAAACGCGACCAGCCTGTCGCCGACCCAACGTTCGGTGCGGTCAGCATCCTGGCGATAGAGATAGATGCCGGCGAGGCCGACGCGGATGCGGCCTTCCGTCTTTACCGTTGTGGTGTTGCCGACCTTGTCGATGATGTTGGTGTAGGTGCCGATGCCGCCATAGGTCGAATGACGGACATTATAGGTCAGCCGATAGGGCGCGGCCTCGGCTGCGCTCAACGCGATGAGGCTTGCGCCGGCAATCGCAACCGCCAAGCCGATCCGCGAAAAACCATGACCCATGGGATAACCCTGCACACAATGCTTCTCGTGAACGCCGGAAAGCTTAAGGCGTTCAATCGGCGGGCAACAATATACGTTTCTGTGTGGCGCGGTCTTGCTCGAGCGCGGCTACAGAATTGGCAGGCACCTCAAAGGGATAGATTAGGGCGTCACGGTGCTCGGATTTTTCGCGTCGGCCACCATGAAGACCACGATCTTAAGGCCTTTGTCGGGACTGGGATTATGCGACACGGAATGGATGTCGCCCGGCTTCTCGTAGAAGGTTTCGCCGGCTTTCAGCGTGCGCGTCTTCTGGCCGTTGATCCCGATCTCGTAGGTGCCTTCGACGATATAACCGAACGTGTGATGACCCGGATGATGATGCGGCGCGCTGGCGCTGGCGGGCGGACGGTCGAGCAGAATCATGCGCACTTCGCGGCCCGGCAGATCGGCGAGCGGCTGCACCAGAAATGGACCCGGTTGCGGCGCCGGCGTTTGCGCGAGCGAGGGAGCAGTGAAATTCACCGCGGTCAATGTGACGGCGGCAGACAGCGCGGCGGCGACACAGGCGACCGAACCATGCGAGACGATTCTGGCGTTTCTTGTCATGATCGTTCCTCCCAAATTTCTCCCAGGCCAAGATCAGATTTGTACCATCTGGGCGCCTTTGGGCAGAACGAAATCCTTTATCCCGTGTACCAGCCCGTAGATTATGGCGTCCTTCGGCGTGACATAGACGTCCTTGAAACGGCGCGCGGTGAGGATTTCCTCCGGTATGGCGGCGCGCGCACGCAAGATGTCCTCGGTGCGCCGGTCGTCGGCGAGGGCGGAATCGAGCGAGCTTTGCAATCTTTGCGCGGTCATGTCCTGAGACGGCGACATGATGGTCGGATGGATCATGAACATGCCGGGCGGCGAACAATAACGCTCCGCCGCCGCGACGAAGACCGTCACCGCGATCGAAGTGACGCTGCCGGTGTTGTGCATCACAACCCGGATCGGAAGTCCGCGGATATGATTGTAGAGAAAAATTCCATCCGACACGAAGCCGCCATGCGAACTGATGCAGATCATCGCTTCGTCCATCTTGTTGTCGATGGCGATATTCAGTGCGGCGGCGATGCGGCTGACGCCCGCGGAATCGATGGAGCCTGTATAGCCGTAATAGGCGATGCTGCGTCTGCTCTCAGCCATGAAGACATCCTGGTTGATTCCGCCGCTTACTGCCAAGCCGACGGACATTTTATTTCCCATATCCCAAACGAAGTGCGCGCGGATAAGGTCCGCATCCGTACATACGTGATTAAGAGAATCTGATGTGTGAAGGAACAAACCTTCGCCCGGGCGGTTGTGAATTGGGGGCGTAAAACCCGTAGCGATCGGAGAAATATCCCATGGGTAATGACCAAAACCGTTCTGGCCAGCCGAACCAAGGCCAGCAGAACGAAGCACAAAAGGGCCAGCAGAACCAACAGGGCCAACAGGGCCAACAGGGCCAACAGGGCAAGCAGTCGGAGCAGGGCCAATACGGCCAGCAGAGCCGCGATCCCTCCGACAAGCAGAACCAGCAGAACCAGAAGCAGCAGGGCCAGCAGAGCCAGCCCGAGCCGCCGCAAGAGTAATCTTGCGAACCCTCAATTCGAGAGTTTCGTTGTTGGTGGGGATAGCCCGGGCTTCGGCCCGGGCTATTTCATTTTGCAGCGCACACGCAACGCATAAGCCAGCGCTTAGAAACGCGCCACCATCTCGCGTTCGATGAGTGCCGCGATCTCAGACTCGCCGTTGCAATATTGGTCGACCGCGCGCACATGCGCGTAAGAATTCGGATCGGTGCCGCGCGGGTGTCCGCCGGCTTCCACCGTGCGGATCGCTTCCAGAAGCGCGCGGCGCATCGTGACGATGGCGCGGTCGGTCGAGCCGAGATGTTCCTTCGAGCGGTCCACGATCCGTCCCATGCCTTCCTGCACAGCGACGTCCTGGGTGTTGACGCCTTTGATGCCGGTGAAGGTCTTGGTCTTCTGAACCTCGCGGTCGATCATGTAATCGTTGCGGCTGTTCTGCCGGTTGCGTAGATCGGGGCCGATATCGTCGGGGCTGCGGCCGTCGTCGGTTTCGGACTCGACCGCGAAATCCTCGGTGATTGGAATTTGCGGATCGGCGGAATAGAGGAAATTGAACACCGTCGTCGTCGTGTCGTCGACCGGCACCCAATAATGGCCGCAGATGGCGGGCACGCGCGGAGTCTTCCCGCGCACCGGAACGATGCGCGCGCGCACCTGCGTCACCGGCATGATGTAGTGATAGGCGCGTACCCAATAGCGGTTGTCGAGAATGCGGATGCCGGTGTAGCGGAAACCGTAATCGGTCGGATACACGTCCAGCTTCGGCGTCGTGCTCTCGAAATTATCGAGCCAGGAGAGATCGCCGATATTGATGTTGTGCAGGATCTGCGCGTGAGCGGAATCCAGGCCCCCTTCGAGCGCCTGCAGATAATTGCAATCCTGCAAGGTGCGCGAGACGAAGCGATGCGTCGCGGGCGCACGGATCAGCTCCCATGCGGGCGGCGCTGGTTGCTCGGCGGCCGGTCCCATATAGGCCCAGACGATGCCGCCGCCTTCCCAGGTCGGATAGGCGTCGATGCGCATGCGCGATTTGTAGGCGCTGTCGCGCGGCTCGGTCGGCATGTCGACGCATTGGCCGGTCACATCGAATTTCCAGCCGTGATAGACGCAGCGTAGGCCGCATTTCTCGTTGCGGGCGAGGAACATCGGCGCGCGCCGGTGCGGGCAATAGGCATCGACGAGGCCGACCGCGCCATTGCTGTCGCGAAAAGCCACGAGGTCTTCGCCAAGCAGACGCACGCGAACCGGCGCGCCGTCGGGCTCGGCCACTTCCGACGACAGCAAAGCGGGGAGCCAATAGCGGCGGAAGACATTTCCCATCGGCGTGCCGGGGCCGACGCGCGTCAGTTTCTCATTGTCTTCCTTGGTGAGCATTGGTCAGTTCCTCGGCTCGGAAGAATCACGATCGACGACGCGGTATTCGCCGTCGATGATCTTCGGTGCGCCCGGCTTCTTCGTGGGTCCGCCGCGGAATTTTATCCGTAGATAAACGTAAAAGACCAAACCAGCGACGATCAACGCGGGCATCAGAAACAAGAAGACACCGACCGCGACAACCGTAACCGCGATCCCGACGGCGGCGAACAGCGCCATCACGGCCAGAATTGTCAGCCAGGTGGCGAGTCCGGGACGTCCCTGAAAACGAAGCTGCATCCGCGTCCTTAGCCGCGGCTTCCCGGGCACAGTTCGAGCGTGGCGTCGGGCCAGCCCAATGCCGGCGCGCCGATGGCGGAGACATTAATTTTGTTGGCCTCTTGCGGGTCGAACAGCATGATTACCCTATCGCTCGTCGGGTTGATGAGCTGCCCCAGGCGCGCGCCCTCGAGAATCAACTGACCGGAAATCGTGATGCCTTGGTGGTTAGGTCGATCTCCCACTGCGCAAGAAGCGGGTCGCCAGACTTCGCCAGGAGGCAACGGCCAACGTGCTTCCTGAAAATGCTGCGGTCCTTGTTCGGCGTGCCGTCCGCAACGATGATCTCCAAAGAAAGCCCATCGGCTTGCGCCAACAGATCGTCTGGAAGCAGACAGTTTTCGATACCGAAGGGCGCACTGATGACTATCGAGATCGGTGTCATGAAATTTGTCTCAACCCCGACGTCAATTGCGTGGGGATGTTAGTTCATCGCGGATTGTCCCGCCAGCGCTGGATTATGGCGCGCCGGCGCCGGCCGCGGGACCCTCCTATGCACTACGTGGATAAGCCCAAACCCGGCACCCCAGAGGGGTCACTTTTGGAAGCGAAACTGGGGTCGCGATTGGAAGCGATTTGACAGCAATCGGCACATGGGAGCGTCACACGGCACACCCCTATAGGGGTGTGTGCCTGTGTGTGTGTGAAATCGCGCGCAACTTTGACCCCACCGCTAAAGCTTTCCATCACATTGATCGTGTTGCAAAACATCGAGATCTCCGGCGTCGCGTTTCGCGTCCAATCGTGACCCCACCAAATTCAGCTATTACGCAATAGCTGCAATAAGTTGCAGACTGTTGAGGGCGAGGTCATTGTTGGACGCAATTTCACAGCTCTGCCATTAGCCGCCTGGTTCGGCCATCCGATCGCCAACGGCGGCACCAGCACCGCGTGATTTCCGTCTGCTGCCGCTCGTCCAGAATTGCCTCGACGATTTCAGGCGCTAACTGCGTGAGGCGCGGGGCGCGGCCGACATAGGCGGCGTCGATCTTCTCGGCCGGGCGGCCCCTCGCTGGTCGCAGGGGCCTTCTATGTCCTTGGAAATGACCGCTCCTGGGTAGAGCGGACGTACATTTCTGTCGGCTGGAATGCGCAGGTATGACCCGAAGCGGACATTCCCATCATTGCGTGGCGAAGCATGCGGCGGCAAACTCTCGGCGTGAAGAATAACAACAATACTAGCGTTCAAATTCGCGTCGATGTGCCTTACGGTGGCGGGCCGCAGGAGAATCTTTGCGTCGACATCTATCTGCCTACGAGCGCCGGTATGCACCCGGCGCTCCTTTGTTTGCACGGTGGCGCTTGGCTGCATGGCTCCCAAAGGCAGTACAGGAGTTGGGGACCCTGGCTGGCCGAAAGAGGCTATGCCGTGGTCGCGGTGGACTACCGCCTCGCCAGTCAAGTCAGTCCAGCGTGGCCAGGCGTGTGGGAAGATGTCTGCCGGTCGTTGGATTGGCTGATCGCGAACGCATCATCACTGCATATCGACCCCGCGCGCATCGCTACCATCGGAGATTCCGTCGGTGCCCACATGGGTGCGATACTCTCGCTCCATGAAAGGACGGCGCAACACATTCGCGCCATGGTTGGAGTCTACGGCATTTACGATCTTCCCGATTGGTGGCGCGTAACGCAGCCGCCCAAACGTACCGACGATCCCGTCGTTAGACTTATGGGAAGGTCTTACCGGGAGGCGAAAGAGGATTACGAGAGTTTCTCTCCGCTGCATCGATTGCAACAGCTGGCAGGTAGGCCGCCGGCCAAATATTTAATCATTCACGGAGACCAAGACGCGATAGTACATCACAACCAATCGGTGCGATTTCTTTCCGCGCTGCGCGATAAAGACGCTCAGGTCGAAGCTATGTTGATTCCCGGTGCCGGTCATCATTGGTTTACCTGGGCGGATGACAATCCGGCGCGCCGGCGGGTAGATGAGGAGCCAAATGCTACGGTAGCCCCTGAGCTTCTGCGATTTCTTGGGAAAATTTAGCGCCGCCGCCGCCGCGGCCGGACGCTGCTACTCCCCGATACGTTCTCGCCGATCAGAAATCCGGCTTTGCCGCCCGGGGCACATCCGACTCTTTTCCCGGGTACCAGAAGAGGTTCTCGGCGCAAGCCTGTTCCACCCAATCGTACATCTGCCCGGTATTGGCATAGCTTGGATGGGCGACGACCGGCGAAGAAGGTTAGCTGCCATCGAGTTCAAGAAGACAGCTTCTCCCGCTCGTTTCGGATCGCAAGAAGATGGTTTGATAAGGGGCGTTGAAGCCGAAAACTCTTCTCTCCCCCCGCAAGCCACTCAGCTTGCTCGTCCGCGACTAGGAGGATAACGGGGCTCGCGTCCTCATGCATTGGTCGCACGATGTCGTTCGCATCCGTCGTCAGGAAGGCGAAGAGAATCCAGTCGCGATCTTCCTTTTCCCGTCGTTTCTTACTGGGCTGTTCCACCAACCGTGGGCCGTGCCACGGCTGACAGACGCCCGCAAAACACGCGACCTCGACGCCGGGAACCACAAACCAGGTTGAATTGCGCACCGGCTCGGCAAAGGCGGTGAAGGGCACAAGGCAGCGGTGAGCGGCGTCCGTCATGAGCGAACGGTTGGCTTGCCGCCACCAACGGCTCTGTAGATTCCGGATGTTCGTGATCGGCGCCGATTGGCCGGGGATCGGAGGAAGGCCCCAGCGGGCCATGATGAGCTCGAGCCCGCCGTCGCCTCTGTTCCTCACGATAGCGGCATCCTGATCGGGGTAGATGTTATCGGCCGGGCGAAGGTTGTCGGTTGCTGAGGTGGTGGACAGCTCCCGTTCCAGGGCGCGCGCCAAGCGCCGTATCTCGTTTGCTGAACCTCGATTTTCATAACGATTACACATAGCTAGGCCTAGGTCCGTACCGCCGCTTGACTTTTATGTTCTCTTTTCGTTCTTATGCCAGGCCCTGGAGATTGGGCACCATGCGAAAGCCGGAAACAATCGAAAAACTCTATCTGGATTTCGACGGCTTCTTCGCCTCGGTGATGCAGCAGGCGGACCCGAAGCTGCGCGGGCGTCCCGTGGGCGTGATCCCGTTCGAGACCTCGGCTGCCAACTCGACTGTTGTCATCGCCTGCTCGAAGGAAGCAAAAGCGGCGGGCTGCAAGAACGTCATGCGCGTGCCGGAGGCGCTCGCGGTGTGCCCAGACTTAGTGCTCGTGACACAGCGGCCGGATTTGTTTCGCCGCGCGCACAACGCGCTCCTCAACGAGATCGGCTGCGAGATTCCTATCGAGACCGTGAAGTCGATTGACGAACTGGCGTGCGCTCTCGACCGCACCTCGATTGCCGCGCCACAAGACCTCGCTTCGCGGATCAAGAGACGCATATCCCAAAATATCGGTAGTCAGATCACCTGTTCCATCGGCTTCGCGGCCAATCGGCTGCTCGCGAAAATCGCCTGCAAGATCGACAAGCCCAACGGCGTTACGATCTGGGCACCCGATCACATGCCTGAGCTTCTATTACCCCTACCGCTCGAAACCATTCCGGGCGTGGGCAAGAGGATGGAGCAGCGCCTCAACAGCGCAGGCATCACCACCATGCGCGATCTGTGGCACACGCAGCCCAAACAATTGCGGGCGTTGTGGCGAAACGTGAATGGCGAACGCATGTGGTATGCGCTCCACGGCTACGCCCTTCACGCCATGCCGACCTCGCGCGGCATGTATGGGCATGGCCGTGTCTTGCCACCGTCCTGGCGCACGGTAGAACACGCCCGCTCCTGTTCCCGTCTCTTGCTCACCAAGGCAGCGCGGCGGATGCGACGCGGAGGCTATCACGCAAGCCTTTTGTGGCTGTGGCTCGACATCCGAAACGATGCTTGGTTCGGGCAGCGGGAATTACATGCCGTGCAAGACGATCACGCCTGCCTCGAAGGTTTGGATGCTCTGTGGGCCAAGGCCCAACGCGAAATCGCTTACCGGGCCGAGATTGTGCGCGTCGGCGTCACGCTCTCGGGATTGACGCCCGCCAGCGAACGCCAGCTCGACTTGCTTCTCGACGACGATAAAAAGCGTCGCCGCTGTGAACTGATTACGAACACCATCGACCGGCTGAATCAGAAATTCGGCAAGCGTGTCGTAACACTTGGTCCTTGGACGCCCCCGCCCGGCGGCTATGCCGGTGGCAAGATCGCCTACAGCCGCATTCCCTCGGCGGAGGATTTCTGGTGACGTGGCAGGAAGACATAGCCCTTCGGGATTTGGACGATACCGCGCTCATCGAAGCCACGTGCATTCGTTGCCTTCACGTCTGGTTGCAAAGTCCGGTGCATCTTCTGCTGAAGGTCGATCACCGCGACGTGCGGCTCGATGAAGTCGCCGAAAATCTCGCCTGCCCGAAGCGGGATTGCCGCCATGTGGGTGTGCGCCTGACGCTCATAAAGAACGAGGATACCAGCGGCTTCGTCGGCGGGATGCCATGATCATCCGGCCATGCCCGCGCCTCCGCGCCCCCGAGAAACGGCAGCTTCTGGATAGACCGGTCGTACATTTCTGTCGGCGGGAATTCCCGGACCTGACTCATTTGCGACATCGGCCGCGCTCGCGGCCGGACCATTTCGCCTGGTCGGGGAAATGATCCCGCGTTAGCAGAGCAGCGTCACCGTCCTTACCTGCACGACCGCGGAGTGGTACCGTCTACGCTTAAGACGAACGTGACCTAGTCGCGGCTCATAGATCGACCGCATTCAACCGCACAAGCGGGCGATCTGACGAGATGAGGAACCGAGGAAGTAGGAGGAACCATGTCCGGACTTGCTTCAAGACACGCGTTACTTCTGGTGAGTGCGCTTGTCTTCGCTTTGAACTTCAACACAGGGGTTGCAGCGCAACGCGGCTACGTGCCCGTTTTGCAGGATGGACCCGGGATTTGGCAGGGTCCTTTCGGCGTCGTATTCCCGCCCGTGCCGGGCTCGGCTCTTCCCATGTGGCAAGACCCAAGCCGTCCCTTAATTGCGGGGCGGACCTGGCATATCGCCGATCTTTCCAATCCGAATCTGAAGCAATGGGCCAAGGACTTCATGAAGAAGGAGATCGAGGAAATCGATAGAGGCAAGATTCAGTTAACCCCGAGCTCGTCTTGCCTGCCTACCGGCGTTCCGAATTTCTTGGGGGACGGTGGCCCGTTTCTGATCGTGCAGGCGCCCGACAAGGTCGTGATCATGGACGAGGCGGGCCCGGTTGTGCGGCACATCTATCTCAACGTGCCCCATTCGCGAAATCCGAAACCATCCTGGATGGGAGAATCGGTTGGCTGGTACGAAGGCGACACGCTGGTCATCGACACGATCGGCATGAACACCAAAACCCCTGCCGACAGATTCGGAACGCCGCACACTGAGAAGTTGCACGTCGTTGAACGCTGGCGCGTCGTCGAGCAAGGCCTCACGCTTAGAGTGGACGTCACAGTGGACGATCCCGACACCTTCTACCAGCCCTGGAAGACGTACCAGGTCTACCGGCGCTCAAACCGACCGCTGGAGGTCGAAGTCTGCGCCGAGAACAACCTGCAATTTGACTATCACATGCCGGTCGCGGAAAAGCCGGATTTCTGAACTGTGAAATCGCGCGCAACTTTGACCCCACCGCTAAAGCCTTCCATCGGCATTGTCACATTAACTCGGCTGGTCTTTGGCGGCGGCCCTGAAGTAGCGCCTGTGGATGCAAGATATTTCTTTTAAACGTCACCGTTCTCCGCCTGGAGTCATCTGCCACGCGGTATGGCTCTACGCCCGGTTCACTCTGAGTTTTCGAGACGTAGAAGATCTCCTCGCGCAGCGCGGCCTCGACATCTCCTACGAAACCGTGAGGCGGTGGTTCCTTAAGTTTGGCCAGCCCATTGCCCGAAACCTGCGGCTAAAGCGACCGAAACCCAGTGACTACTGGCATCTGGACGAAATGGTCATTGTTATCCGTGGGAAACGGCATTGGTTGTGGCGTGCCGTGGATAATGAAGGCGAGGTTTTGGACTTCCTGGTGCAGTCGAAGCGTAACGCCAAAGCCGCGAAAAGATTGCTTCGTAAGCTCTTGAAGAAGCAGGGATGGGCTCCTTCCCGCATGACAACCGACAGGCTCCGATCATATCCTGTCGCCTTCAGATCGATCGGCCTGACGGCGGAACATATCGACAATAAGCGATCAAATAATCGGGCGGAGAACTCGCATCAACCGGTGCGACGACGCGAACGAAAGATGCAGAGATTCAAGTCGCCCGGATCCGCCCAGAGGTTTCTCAACATCCACTCCGCCGTCTACAACACCTTCTACATTCAACGTCATCTCGAAAACCGAACTCGATTCAAGACCCTTCGCGCCGGAGCATTCGGTGTATGGGAAAGTGCGGCCACAGCTGCCTGAAGAAATTAGGGATGCAGAATTCTGTGGCCTGCACTGATTAACGTGACAATGCCATGGTCAGGGCTTTCTGCTCTGCCCTCTACCCCTCGCAATGGCCGTGCCAGGATTCCTCATCCTGAGCCTGTCGAAGGATCAGAGGAAATCGCGCAGCTCTTCGACCAGGCGCGGCAGCTCGGCCGCGCCATAGTGGACGGCCTCGCC
>SHWE01000025.1 GCA_009693985.1 Alphaproteobacteria bacterium
CGAACGCCGCATCGTTAATGTCTAGGTGTGCCTTTACTGCGTCGTTATTTAGCGGGGTAAACATGAAAATCAGAATGATTGCGCTCTTGAGCGCGGCCTGTGTCGTGATGGCTGTTCCGGCCGTCGCAGGAGATGGAGCCTATATCGGACTGGGCGCGGGCTGGAGCAAGCTCGATGACGTCCGGTACAATGTCGGCGGCGCTCGCGGCCTTGTCGGCTTCGAAAACGGCGCCAGAATCAACTTCAACACCGGCTACAAATGGGCCGGCGGGCTGCGTCTCGAGTTCGAGAACAGCTATGCCCGCTACAATGTCCGGCGCGCGACCGATCCGAAGGGTGCCGCCATTGCAGGCGCTTCGGGCCACGGCACCATCATGACATTGATGGGCAATGCGGCCTTCGACTTCCCGGTTGCCCCGCAGCTGGCCTTGACCATCGGCGCCGGCGCCGGCGCCGCGCGCGTCCTTGCCCGCTACAGCGACCCTTCCGAAACCATCCGCAACGGCGAAAGCGTTTTCGCATGGCATGTCTTCGGTGGCGTCACGTGGGAACTCACGCCGCGCGTCGATCTGCAGCTCGACTACCGCTATCTGTCCGCCGCTCCGACGACGCACAAGTATAATGCGCCTCCGGGCACTCCGGCCGGCACGATCGAGTTCGGGAAGAAGGAACAGATGAACGTAATGGTGAGCCTGCGCTATTATTTGCAGGGCCCGCCGCCGCCGCCGCCGCCGCCGCCGCCTCCTCCGCCTCCGCCTCCTCCGCCTCCGCCGCCGCCTCCACCGCCTCCACCGCCGCCACCGCCGCCGCCGCCGCCACCTCCGCCACCGCCTCCTGCGGTTCGGATGTTCATCGTCTTCTTCGACTTCGATAAGTCGAACCTGACGGCTGAAGCCTTGCAGGTGGTGCAGCGGGCTGTGACCACGGCAAGGCAAGGCGGAGCAGTCCGGATCGTCGTCACCGGCCACACCGATACGGTGGGTTCGCGGGCGTACAATCAGGGCCTCTCCGAGCGCCGCGCTCAATCCGTGAAGGACGAAATGGTCCGCTCGGGCTTGAACGCGAACGACATCATGACCGTGGGCCGGAACTTTGCCGATCCGCTGGTGCCCACAGGTCCGGGCGTCCGCGAGCCGCAGAACCGGCGTGCCGTTATCGATCTCGGTCAGTAACGCATCGTCAGACTTGGGAAGGGCGGGCTTCGCGGCCCGCCCTTTTCTTTTGCGCCAGTCCTTCGCCGCCTAGAAAATCTGAGCGCCACGGAGCGGCGAAGCCGCGAGTGGGCGCTATTGCACAAACGAAAACGCCGGCCTCTCGCGGTGCCGGCGTTTTACATTTCCGGTTGGAATTATTTCATTGCAGCGGGCGTAGGACCAACGCACGCGCCGAGGGCTTGAGAACAAGCGCGCGTCCGACGAAGCCGACCGGCGGCTGTTTCACCACCGGGGGTTTGGGTTCTTCCACCGCGGGTTTCAGCGCCGGCACATTTTCGCTGCGCGCCGCGATGGTGGCGGCCCGCCCCTGACAGAGCGAATAGGCGTCGTCCACCTGTGTCGTCTGCCCGGCGATGAAGGCGGCAAGGGTCGTCTTCGCAGCGCCGAGCGCGACATCGAAGGTCGCCTTGGCCGAATCGCAATAGGCCTGCACGTCGCCGATGCTCTGCATGGATGAAGAATTCGCGAGCTTCGTCTTGAAGGCGTGGTAATCGGCGGTGCCCGTCCTGCCGTTGAGGCGGCGGAAGAAATTTTGCAGCGACCGATCCGAAGCCTGAAGCTCCTTTTGATAGGACGTGACGAAACTGTTGTAGAGTTGAATCGCGTTGCAGGTCAGCGCCGCCACCATCAGCCTTTGCTGCACGGCCGCGGCCCTGATAGCCGTCATGTCGTTCTGGTTGGCGCAACTGGAAGCCGCCGCGGAGGCTTGACCGGCCATTCCAGTCAACGCCAGCGCCGCGGCGCACATCTTCACTGTTTTATGCATCGTCCACCCTCGGTTGCGGACCTCTGTCCCCAGGTGGTTTTGCCCAAGCAATTCATGCATTTATGTCGTTGATCGGGCGTAACTATAGCATCGCTTGCGCTCATTTCCCACCTGCATTCCGGTCCCATGATTAAACGTGCATTGGGCGCTTCCGCCGCCTTTCCCACAAAACGTCCCGAAAGGAATTTGGACCATGGCTTCGGCGTCGCAGCCGCCCTGCGGCCCCCGGCCTCTTTTATGATTCCAGCCCTTGCTATATGTGTGCGCCCCCGCGAAGGCACGGTTTTTCAGCCACGCGGATTCGCAAAAGGAATATGGGAATGGCCTACAAAGTCGCAGTCGTCGGGGCCACCGGCAATGTCGGGCGGGTCATGCTCGAAATCCTGGCCGAACGCCGATTTCCCGTGAGCGAAGTGGTGGCGCTCGCTTCGACCCGCTCCATCGGGACCGAGGTCTCGTTCGGCGACGCTACGCTCAAGGTCAAGGCGATCGACTATTACGATTTCACCGGCACGGACATCTGCCTGATGTCGGCGGGTTCTGCCATCGCCAAGGAATGGGCGCCGAAGATCGTCGCGCAAGGCTGCATCGTCATCGACAATTCCTCGTTCTGGCGCATGGACCGCGAAGTACCGCTGGTGGTGCCGGAAGTGAACGCGGACGTGCTCGAAACCGGCATCAAGAAGGGCATCATCGCCAATCCCAATTGCTCGACCGCCCAGATGGTGGTCGCGCTGAAGCCGTTGCACGACGCGGCCACGATCAAGCGCGTCATCGTCTCGACCTATCAATCGGTGTCGGGCGCCGGCAAGGACGCGATGGACGAACTGTTCCGCCAGACGCGCGCCGTCTTCGTCGCCGATCCCATCGAGCGGACGAAATTCACCAAGCAGATCGCCTTCAACGTCATTCCGCACATCGATGTCTTCCTCGATTCCGGTTACACCAAGGAAGAGTGGAAGATGATCGTCGAGACGCAGAAGATACTCGATCCCGACATTCAGGTGACCGCGACCTGCGTGCGCGTGCCGGTGTTCGTCGGCCATTCGGAATCCTTGACCGTCGAATTCGAGAAACCGATCACCGCGGAGAAGGCCCGCAACATCCTGCGCGCCGCGCCGGGAATTCTGGTCGTCGACAAGCGCGAGGATGAGGGTTACGTCACGCCGATCGAGGCCGCGGGCGAAGACGCCACCTACGTCAGCCGCATCCGCAAGGATCCGACGGTCGAGCACGGGCTTTCGCTCTGGGTGGTGTCGGACAATCTGCGTAAGGGTGCGGCGCTGAACGCGATTCAGATCGCCGAGGCGCTTATTAACCGCAAGCTGCTAAAGAACGCAGCCTGAGGATTAACCAGAACCCCGACGCGATGCCGCCCACGACTCTCCAAAAATACCGCGCACTTCGCGACGCAGGAAAACTTCAGCCCGATGCCGCGCAAGGGCGCGCGGCCGCGATCCTCGATGCGCTGGCCCGCGCGCTTGCGAACTACCGGCCGCATACGAAGCGGTTTTTCACCTTGGGTCCGCCCGCCGAGGTGCCCAAGGGCCTCTACATCCATGGCGATGTCGGGCGCGGCAAATCGCTTCTGATGGACATGTTCTTCGCCAGCGTGCCTCTGGCCAAGAAACGGCGCGTGCATTTCAACGAATTCATGGCCGAGACGTATGCGCGCATCCACGAATGGCGCCAGCTTTCGAGCCGCGAGCGAACCTTGCGGCCAGAATTCGTCAGGGACGCGGGCGAGGATCCCATCGCGCCGGTCGCCAAGAGAATCGCGAACGAAGCGTATCTGCTCTGCTTCGACGAATTTCAGGTGGGCGATGTCGCCGATGCGATGATCCTCGGCCGATTGTTCGAGAAATTGTTCGCGGCAGGAGTCGTCATCGTCCTCACTTCGAACGTGGCGCCGGATCGGCTTTACGAGGGTGGCCTCAACCGCGCGCTCTTTCTTCCCTTCATCGCCATGATCGAGGAGCACCTCGAAGTGCTCGAGCTCAATGCCGCACGCGATTTCCGGCTCGAGCGCATGAACGGGATGAAAGTGTACCTCACGCCGCTCGATGCCAATGCCGACCGCGCGATGGACGAAGCCTGGCTGCGGCTCACCGATACAAAACACGGGCAACCGCTGACGCTCGAAGTGCTCCAGCGCAAATTCACCGTGCCGCAGGCGGCCAAGGGCGTGGCGCGGATTTCCTTTGACGCGCTGTGCGGAACGGCGTTGGGAGCGGCCGACTATCTCGCGCTGGCGCACAGCTTCCATACGGTGCTGATCGACCGCATCCCGAAGCTGCGCCCCGAGAACCGCAACGAAGCGCGCCGCTTCACGCTCCTCATCGACACGCTTTACGACGAGAAGGTGAAGCTGGTGTGCTCGGCCGAAAGCCCGCCGGCGGAGCTTTATGTCGAAGGCGACAATGCGGATTCATTCCGCCGCGCGGCGTCGCGGCTGATGGAAATGCAAAGCGCGGATTATATTTCCGAGCAGAAACCTGCGAGCTAAATCGCCAGGTCAGCGTCCGGCGAAGTACCAATAGACCCGCTTCACCACGGCCAGATCCTCGCCCGACGCGCTTTGCGGCATGCTGCCGTCCTGCGGCGGATTTTCGCCCACAATGTAGAGAGCGTTCTGCGCCGGAACCGATGCGGCGTCGGAGGTTGGCGCGGGCGCATTGGCCGTTGCGCAAGCCGAAAGCAGCATCGCCGCCGCTAAGGATAGAAATTTTTTCATCGGCCCCCCCCCACCACGAAGTTGTGCTTCGCGCCCCGCCGCACCAAATCTACGATGGCCTGCAGGTTTTTACGTTTTTGACCTCTGGGCTACACTCGCGCGCCTGTCAAAGAGAAATGCCCAATCGACCGATTAAGGTTAAATGAGACAGTTTCATGTCGAACCTCCTCTCTCTGGCTGCAATATTCTTCTCCGCGATCCTGCTTTACCATTTTCGCGCCCGCATAATCGTGCCTTTGCGCCGTTTCGAGCAGCGCAACCAAGCCCGCCGCGCCGAGGAATTGCGCGCGATGATGGATGGAACGGCGCATTACCGGCAGACCATGGCGCTCGCCGAGGAGCAGTTCGAAGCGGTCGGGACCATCAAAATTCCCGACGCGCGGACGGGGGAGCTCGTGACGCGCTTTCTCTTCCATGGCGAGCAATATGCGACGCGGGAGGACGCCGAAGCCGCGCGCTCTGCCGAAGTCATCACCAAGGCGCGGGAGTTCTATATCGATCTCGACCGCAATTTCCTGTCGCGCCGCGGCCGCAGGCCCGAGACCTTCACGCCGCCCAAGTCGTGAGCGCCCACAAAAGAAATGGGCCGGATCGTTTCCAATCCGGCCCATCGTCAAAAGCTAATTAGAACGACCTTACGGCATGACTTCGATGAAGCCGATGCGGTCGGCGGTGTTGCCGCTGAAGAAGATGCGGTTGGGATTGGTCGGATCGATGTCGATGCGGCGCGGGTCCTGCTGCGCATAGGCCAGCGGGAACTCGACGAACTCGCCCGTCTTGGGCTCGAACCGCGCGATCTTGTCGACCTTCTGCATGCTGACCCAGATGAACTGGTTCTTCTTGTCGGCGACCACGGAGTACGCCCCGCTATTCTTGCTCGGCGGATTGTAGACCGTCATCTGCTTGGTCTTGTGGTCGACCTTCATCAGTCCGCCCGATTGCCACAGGCCGACCCACAGATCGCCGTTCCAGTCGGAGTTCATCCGGCGCGGGACGGCGGGGCCGCCTACGTTCGGCAGTTTGAACTCTTCGACTTTTCCGGTCTTGGGATCGACGCGCGCCATCCGGTCGGCGTCGTTTTGCGCCCACCACACGGAGCCGTCGCCGGCAACCGCAAGGCCATAGGCGCCCGGCGGTTCATGCGCGTCTTTGGCGCTCGCCGGTTCATAGAATTTGAACTCGGCCGTCTGCGGATTGAGCATGCGGACTTCCTTGCCAAGGCCCGTGCCCCACACCGTTCCGTCCGGATGCAGCGCCATCGAATTGCCGCCCGCGCCGCCATGACCCTTGTTGTTCCACAGATAGGTTTTGAACGGCACCTGCGGATTGGCCGAATTGAAGGCCTTGGTGTCATAGCTCAGCCAGCGGCTGTTGGGACCATCGGCCGTCCACAGAATGCCTTGCGCATTGATCTGCGGATTGCCGAGACGCTGACGGTTGGCCGCCGCCGGACCTGCCGGGATCTTCACTTCGGTGAAGGCGTAGGTCTTGGGATCGAAGCGGATAAGAGCCCCTGCCCGTTCCGCCGCCCAGGCGATGCCGGTCGGATCGGAGGCGATGTCGTGCGGCTCCGAATAACGGCGCGGCAGATCGTAGGTGACGACGCGGTAATTGCGCGACTTGCCTTCGACGAGCGTGCGCGGCAGACGGCTGTTGGCGTCGACCGGAACGACCTGCTTGTAGTTGGAAGCAAGATAGTCGGTGATCTGCTTGGCTTCCGCATCGGTGATGTCGGGCAGGCCCTGCACCGCCATATTCGTCCGCATACGGTTGATCGTGAACTGCCAATCGTCATAGGGTGCGCGCTTCACGACGATGCGGTTGTCCTGATGGCAGGTCGAGCATTTCTCTTGGGTCAGCGCCTTCGCCGCGCCCGCCGGCAGATCGAGAGAGAGCTTGGCGTGCTCTTCTTCCGGCAAGCGGTTCGGCCATGCCGGAGGAAGCTGGGGACCGCGTTGTCCCGACAGCGCGACGTCGATCTTCGCCGTCTGATTGGCGGCAACGGATACGGGCGCCGAGATGGCACTCTGCATCTGGCCGCCGACGCCCTGCACCGTATATTGGCCGGGAGGCAGATCGCCCGCATTGAACGCGCCGCCATCCTTGCTGACGACCATGAAGGTCAGCCGGCCATTGGTGTTCTTCAGTCTGACGAACGCGCCGGCGACGGGCTGGCCGGCGGCGCTCTTCACAACGCCCTGCACGGAGCCGGCATTGTCCAAAGCCTGAGCGGATCCGGCGCCGATTACCAAAGCGGCGGCGGCGACTCCCAGCGACAGGAAATTCCTGATGGTTGCGAATGTCATGTTGTTCCCTCCAGTTGGCTTACCTGTGCGGTCTCTTGGACCTCAGGCTGGCTGATCGTTTCGATGCAATGGGACGACATCAAAAGGTTCGGAAAAGACGCGCACGGCACATTTTTAGCACGCCGAACTTAGCACGATCCCTAGCCGGCGGGATGGGATTTCAGGCTAAGAAAATATCAGGCCGCTTCGCCTCTTAGCAGTCGCGGCAAATTGCCGAGATCGCCGCCCGCCTCGCGCATGAAGAAGCGCCGCAACGGCGTGATTTGATCGACCACGCCCATGCCCACATCGCGCGCCCATCGCAAGGGGCCAAAATCGTTTGAAAACAAGCGGTTCAGCGAGTCGGTCGCGACCGCCAGCACGAAGCTGTCGAAGCGGCGCCAGCGTTCATAGCGGGCGAGCACTTCCGCTTGCCCGAAATCGAGTCCGAGGCGGGCGGCATCGAGCACGGTCTCGGCGAGGGCCGCGACATCCTTGAGGCCGAGATTGAGGCCCTGCCCGGCAAGCGGATGAATGGTGTGCGCGGCATCGCCGGCAAGCGCGAAGCGATTCTTCACGTAGGCGCGCGCGAGATGAAGCTTCAGCGGATAGGACCAGCGCGGGCCGACCGGTTTCACCGCGCCGAGATGGGCACCGAAGCGCCGCGCGATTTCCGCGCCGAACCCATCTTCGGGAAGCGCCAGCAGCTTGCGCGCGATGGACGTCTCCTCGGTCCACACGAGCGAAGACCGGTTGCCCGTCATCGGCAGAATGGCGAACGGTCCGGTGGGCATGAAGTGCTCATAGGCGACGCCGCGATGCGGCTCTTCATGCGCGACCGTCGTCACGATTCCGGTTTGCGCATAATCCCAGCCGACGGCGCCGATGCCTTGCGCATCGCGCAAAGCGGATTCGCGCCCCTCGCAGGCGATCACCAGCGCTGCCGCGATCTCGCGCCCATCGGACAATGTCGCGATGGCGCGCGTAGGTTCAATGGCGATGCGCTCTATGGAAACACCGGAAGCGAGGGCGATGTTCTTTTCGCGCGCGGCCGCCTTGAATAAAGCCTGCCGGATATGGCGATTCTCGAGGATGTAGCCGAGCTTTTCGCCGATCTCGTGATGATCGAAATGCAGCGAGAACGGCGACGGCTTGGCGCCCATCCGCCCTTCGCTGACGACGATATCGTCGATGGGTTGGGCATCCTTCGCGAGCATGTCCCAGAGGCCGAGCACCTTGAACATGCGCACGCTGGCAAAGGCGAGCGCGCTGACACGGCCATCGAAACGCTCATCTTCCATCGTTTCGGGCAGCACCGGATCGGCGATGACGACGCGCAAGCCGCCCTGGGCGAGCGCCAGCGCGAGCGTCATGCCCACCATGCCGCCGCCGGCTATGACGGCATCCACGCGATCCCTGTTGGCGTTCATCCGCGCGCTTTTCTCAAGAATAAGGTGGACATAGCGCCTATTCGGAATTTCGGGAACTAGGCCATAGAGGTTTGCCTGATTGGCGGGCAATTTTCGATATTTGCCTATAATTTAGGCGATATCACCCCTTAAAAACGGCCACTCCGCTCCAGAGATTCAACTAAGCGTATATTTTTCAATGCCTTACCGCATTGCGAAAAACCGGCACGGTTCTTGATTCCCACCCGGCGCTGCATTCGCAGTTCAAACTCGGAAATCAGGCCGGAATAGGGGACCAGCAATGAAATTCATCACGGCCATTATCAAGCCCTTCAAGCTCGACGAAGTGCGCGAGGCGCTGTCCGCGCTCGGCGTTCAAGGCATGACCGTGAGCGAGGTCAAGGGCTATGGGCGACAAAAGGGACATACGGAAATCTACCGCGGCGCCGAATATGCGGTGAACTTCCTGCCGAAAATCAAGCTCGAGATCGCGGTGCGGACCGAAATGGCCGACGCCGTGGTCGAGGCGATCACCGCCAATGCGCGAACCGGCCAGATCGGTGACGGAAAGATCTTCGTCACCGGCGTCGATCAGGTCGTCCGTATACGGACCGGCGAAATCGACAATGACGCTCTGTGAGCACAGCAGAACCGATCGAGGGGAAAGCACTATGAACATTGTAACAAAATGGTTGGGACGCACGATCGTCGCCGGAGCAGCGGCGCTCATATTGTTGAGCACGCCTGTGCAGGCTCAGGACGCGGCGGCGCCTCCCGCGACAATTGAAGCTGCGCCCGCCGATGCGGCCGCGCCGCCCGATGCCGCACCGCCCGCCGAGGCGCCTGCCGCCGAAGCGCCCGCGGAAGCGGAAGCCGAAGGGCCGATTATCGACACCGGCGACACGGCGTGGATGCTGACCTCCACCGCCCTCGTCCTTTTGATGACCATTCCGGGCCTCGCGCTCTTCTACGGCGGCATGGTCCGCAAGAAGAACGTGCTGGCGACGCTGGCGCAAAGTTTCGCCATCACCGGATTGGTGACCGTCCTGTGGATGGTGGTCGGATACAGCCTCGCCTTCACCGATGGCGGCGACCACCAGGCGCTGTTCGGCGGCTTCTCCTATCTCTTCCTCAATCCGATGGGGCTGAATTCCACCGCCTCATTGGCGCCGACCATTCCGGAATCGGTGTTCATGACCTTCCAGATGACCTTCGCCATCATCACGCCGGCGCTCATCACCGGCGCCTTCGCCGACCGCATGAAGTTCTCGGCGCTGATGTGGTTCATGGGCCTCTGGGTCATCCTCGTCTATTGCCCGATCGCGCATTGGGTGTGGGGTGGCGGCCTTCTGGGCGGCATGGGCGTGCTCGATTATGCCGGCGGCACCGTCGTGCATCTCAATGCCGGAACCGCAGGGCTTGTTGCCGCTCTCGTGCTCGGCAAGCGTGTCGGCCACGGCACCGAGAACATGGCGCCGCACAATGTCGGGCTCTCCTTGATCGGCGCCTCGCTGCTCTGGGTCGGCTGGTTCGGCTTCAATGCCGGCTCGGCCGTCAGCTCGAACGTCAATGCGGGTATGGCCATGGCGGTGACGCAAATCGCCACCGCGGCCGCATCGCTGGCCTGGATGTTCACCGAATGGATGTTCCAGAAGAAGCCCTCGGTGCTCGGCATGATCTCGGGCGCGGTGGCGGGCCTTGTCGCCATCACGCCGGCGTCCGGCTTCGTCGATCCGAAAGGGGCGCTGGTCATCGGTCTCGCGGCGGGTCTCGTCTGCTACATCGCCTCTGTTCCGGTGAAGCGGATGTTCGGCTACGACGACGCGCTCGACGTCTGGGGCGTGCACGGCGTGGGTGGTGCGTTGGGCGCCATCCTGACCGGCGTGTTCGCCTCCAACGCGATCAACGGACTGGGCAAGGGCTGGCTGTATGACGGCAATTTCGGCCAAGTCTTCATCCAGTTCCAGGGCATCCTCTACACGATGGTCTATTGCGGCATCGCGACTTTCATCATCCTGAAAGTGGTCGATCTGATCGTAGGCCTGCGCGTGAAGCGCGACGTCGAAGTCGAAGGTCTCGACATCAATCTCCATGGCGAGACGGTGCACTCGTAAAAATTTCCAATCTCCTTCACTTCAGGGGGCGCCTTCGGGCGCCCTCTTTTTTTGTCCAGCGTGACAGCGTGACGGCGCACGGGTAATTTGCCCCATCTCTGCAATCCGAATCACGAGGACGCCCCGTGTTTTCCGGCCGCCTAGCCTCTTTTCCCTCATCCGCGTTCCAGCGCTTGAACCGTGTGCTCGGCGACATCACCCCCGAATCCTTCGCCTATGCGAATGCGCCGGTGGCGCTCACTATCGGCGAGCCGCAGGACCCGACACCCGCTTTCATCGCCGACATCGTCAATGACAACCGCGCGCTTTTCGCGAAATATCCGCCTGTCGCCGGAACGGCATCGTTCCGCGCCGCCGTCGCACGCTGGCTCGCGCGCCGGTTCTCGGTACCGCTGAGCGCCTTCGATGCGGATACGCAAATCCTTCCCTTGAACGGCTCTCGCGAGGGCCTATTCCACGCGCTGTTTCCGCTCTGCCAAAACGACAGGAACGGCGGCAAGCCTGTCGTCCTCATCCCCAATCCGTACTACGTCACCTATCCCGCGGCCGCGGTCGCGGCGGGCGCAGAGCCCTATTACGTGCCCAGCCGCGCGGAGACCGGCTTCCTTCCCGATTTTAATTCGGTGCCGGAGGCGATTCTCAAACGCACCGTCGCGGCGTTTTTCTGCTCGCCCTCCAATCCCGAAGGCGGCTGCGCGACGCGCGAGCAATGGCGGCGCGTGTTCGAACTCGCCGATCTTTACGATTTCACCGTGCTGGCCGACGAATGCTATTGCGAAATCTACGACGACGAACCGCCATTGGGTTCGTTGCAGGTTCGCTATGAAACCACCGGCGGCTTCGAACGGCTGCTGTCGTTCCACTCTTTGTCGAAACGCTCCAACGCGCCGGGCCTGCGTTCGGGCTTCGTGTTCGGTCCGAAAAATCTCATCGGACCCATGACGCTCTTCCGCAACACCTGCGCACCGCAAGTACCGATCCCGGTGATGGAAGCCTCCGCTGCTGCTTGGAGCGACGAAGCCCATGTCGAGGCAATGCGCGCCGTCTATCGCGAGCGCTTCGCCATCGCGCGCCGTCTGCTCGGCAATCAGAAGGGCTTTCGCGTGCCCAAAGGGAGCTTCTATATCTGGCTCGATGTCGGCGACGGCGAGGCCTTCGCCAAGACGCTGTGGCGCAAGGCCGGCGTCCGGGTGCTTCCCGGCGCATTCATGGGACTTGAGCAAATCCCAGGGAATCCGGCCAGTAATCCCGGCCACGCCTATGTCCGGATCGCCCTCGTTCACGATTCATTAACCATTGAGGCCGCACTCGAAAGGGTGGCGGAAACCCTCAAGAGCGGGACATGAGCGCGCAGCGTCAGGTCGGTGTCTATCAACCGCGTTCGCGGCAGGCGCAATTCGCCGAAGCGGTCGCGACCATTCGCGGTCTCGCGGCCAATTTTCTCAGCACCACGGTGCGGCGCGGCATCGGCGCGGCGCTGATCGTTTTCGCCGCCGCGATTCTGGCTGCGCTGGCGACCTACGAATCCGGCGATCCGAGTTCCAATGTCGCGACCTCGCGCGAGGCCACCAATGCGCTCGGCACCAGCGGGGCCTATGGCGCGGCGCTGTTGTTCGAAGTGATGGGCGTCACCGCGCTGCTCTTGCCGCTTCCCATCGCGGCGTGGGGCTGGAAGCTGATGACGCGCCGCCACTTCCGCCAATTCCATTGGCGGCTGCCGGCCCTTCTGCTCGGCCTTCTGTTTCTCGCGGGCGGTCTCGGCGGATTTCCCGCGATACCGACTCTTCCCGCCGGCACGGGCGGCATCGTCGGCGGCATCGCGATGTTCCTCAACAGCAAGGTCGCGACCGCGTTCGGGTCGCCGCTTATTTCCCTTGCCATCCACGCGCTGTTCGCCGCCTTCGGAATCGTCTTGATCTTCGTCTCCGGTGGAATCGGCTGGCGCAGCGTCAACGCCTTCGCCCGCATGTCTTATCGGGCGGCGCGCGTGCTTGGCCGTCCCTTGAATTGGGCTTTCCGTAGAAAATCCGCAACCGCCGGCGCCGCCAGCGAAGAGGAATGGGAAGAAACCGAGGGCGACGAGGAAGACGGCTGGGAAGACGATACGGACGCAGAAGAGCTCGCCGCCGAGCCGGACGGCGAACGGGACGACTTCCCGACGCCTCGCGACAAAAACGAAAAGCGCGTGCAGCGCTCCGACGACAAGGCAAAGAAAACGAAGATCAAGTCGCGCCTTCAACCCGCGCTCAATCTCGCGGAAGGCGAATATCAATTGCCGCCTCTGAGCCTGCTCTCCGAGCCGCCGGCCGAAACCGGAGCGCCCGCTTATTCCGACGACGCGCTCGAGGAAAATGCGCGCCTATTGGAAGCCGTGCTGGGCGATTTCGGCGTGCGCGGGCGCATCGTCGCGGTGCGTCCCGGCCCCGTGGTGACGCTGTACGAGCTCGAACCCGCCGCCGGCGTGAAATCCTCGCGCGTCATTTCGCTCGCCGACGACATCGCCCGTTCGATGAGCGCGGTCGCAGCCCGCGTCGCAGTCATTCCGGGACGCAACGTCATCGGCATCGAGCTGCCCAACCAGAAGCGCGAAACGGTTTATCTGCGCGAGCTCTTCTCGGCCACCGAATATGAAAAGTCTAGCGCGCCTTTGACGCTGGCGCTGGGCAAGACTATCGGCGGCGAGCCGGTAATGGCCGATCTCGCCAAGATGCCCCATCTCTTGATCGCCGGCACCACCGGCTCGGGCAAGTCGGTCGCGCTCAATACGATGATCCTTTCCATCCTCTACCGCATGCCGCCCGAAATCTGCCGCATCATCATGATCGATCCCAAGATGCTGGAATTGTCCGTATACGAAGGAATTCCGCATCTGCTGGCACCCGTCGTCATCGATCCCAAGAAGGCCGTGGTGGCGCTGAAATGGGCGGTGCGCGAGATGGAAAGCCGCTACGGCAAGATGGCGAAGATCGGCGTGCGCGGCGTCGAAGCCTTCAACGACCGCGTCAAGAAGGCGGCCGCCAAGGGCGAAGTGATGAAGCGCACGGTGCAGACCGGCTTCGACCGCGAGAGCGGGCGCCCCGTCTATGAGGACGAGGTGCTCGAACTCGAACCGATGCCCTACATCGTCGTCGTGGTCGACGAGATGGCCGATCTGATGATGATCTCAGGCAAGGAAATCGAAGGCGCGGTGCAGCGTCTGGCGCAGATGGCGCGCGCGGCCGGCATTCATCTCATCGCCGCGACCCAGCGCCCCTCGGTCGATGTCATCACCGGCACGATCAAGGCGAATTTCCCGACCCGCATCAGTTTCCAGGTCACCTCGAAGATCGATTCGCGCACCATCCTCGGCGAGCAAGGCGCCGAGCAGCTGCTCGGCCAGGGCGACATGCTCTACATGATGGCGGGCGGACGCATCCGCCGCGTGCACGGCCCCTACGTCACCGATTCCGAAGTCGAAGACGTCGTGCGGTTTTTGAAGACGCAGGGCCATCCCGAATATCTCGAAGCGGTCACCGAAGAACCCGAGGAAGACGAGGACGACCCCTGTGGCCTCGACGGTGACGGCGGCAGTGGCGACGAGTTGCTCGACAAGGCCGTCGCCATCGTCGCGCGCGAGCGCAAAGTCTCGACCTCCTATATCCAGCGGCGCTTGCAGATCGGCTACAACCGCGCCGCCCGCCTCATCGAGCGGATGGAAGAGGACGGCATGATCTCCAAGCCCAACCATCAGGGCAAACGCGAGATCCTGCTGCCGGAGCACCAATAGCGGAACGTTTGCGTTCGCGGCGCGTAACCTTCGCGCATGAGAACGCTCGACGCATTTGTGCTGGTCGCCGCATTTGCGCTGGCCTCCTGCGAGGCGCGCGAAACAACGCCTCCGGTTACGGAATCGATCTCCGAGCGCACGCCCATCGCCATCGACGGCGTTGGCCCGATCAAAATCGGCATGAGCATTGAAGAGGCTGAGCGCGCTTTGGGCGGAACCTTGCAAATCGCGGCCGCCGATGCAGGCTCGGAGTGCCAATATGCACGCCTCGCAAGCGGGCCATCGGCGCTCGCCTTCATGCTGACAAAGGGCGTGGTCGCGCGCATCGATGTGCGCGACAGCACGATGATTCAAACGGCGGCGGGTGTCCATGTCGGCTCACACGAGGCGGGAATCGCGCTTGCCTATCCCGGCCGTGTCACGGTCACACCGCACAAATATGAGGCAGCGGGCCACACAATGACCGTCACCGACCCGGCCCGCCCGAATGAGCGCTATGTCTTCGAGACCGATGGAAATTCGGTCACGCGGTATCGCGCCGGCCGCGTCCCCGAAGTCGAATTCGTCGAGGGTTGCGGCTAGGAATCCAAGAAATCCCGGACCCGCCGCATTAACCCAAACGCCGCATCTCACGCCGGTTCGTTGACATGGGGCCAGACCGCTCGTACTTATTGCGCCGCACAATAATCAGGAATAGAGCCGCCTTCAGGCCATAACTCCTTTCCTCGCAAGGCATCTTCGCCCCATGAAGGTTCTTGTCCCCGTCAAGCGGGTGATCGATTTCAACGTCGCCGTCCGGGTCAAAGCGGACAGAAGCGGCGTCGATCTGGCCAATGTGAAAATGTCCATCAACCCGTTCGACGAGATCGCGGTCGAGGAAGCCATCCGCCTGAAGGAGAAGGGCAAGGTCACCGAGATCATCGCCGTCTCCATCGGTCCCGCCGGCGCGACGGAAACCATCCGCACGGCGCTGGCGATGGGCGCCGATCGGGGCATCCTGGTGAAGCATGAGGGCGAGATCGAACCGCTGGCGGTGGCGAAAATCCTGAAAGCCGTTGCCACGGAAGAACAAGCGGGCCTCGTCATTCTCGGCAAGCAAGCCATCGACGATGACTGCAATCAGACGGGCCAGATGCTGGCGGCGTTGCTTGGCTGGCCGCAAGGAACCTTTGCCGCCAAGCTCGAGATTGGCGACGGCGAAATCCAAGTCACGCGCGAAGTCGATGGCGGCTTGCAAACGCTCGCCCTCAAGCTTCCCGCTATCGTCACGACGGACCTAAGGCTGAACGAACCGCGTTACGCCTCGCTGCCCAACATCATGAAAGCGCGCAAGAAGCCCATCGCCGAGAAGAGCGCGGGCGATTACGGCGTCGATCCGGCTCCGCGTCTGAAAGTGCTCGAAGTCACCGAACCCCAGAAGCGCCGCTCGGGCGCCAAGGTCGGCTCGGCCACCGAGCTGGTCGCCCATTTGCGCGGCGTGGGCGTGATCTGATGGCCGCTCTCGTCATCGCCGAACATTCGAACGCCGCGCTCGACGACGCGACGGCGAAAGCGGTCACCGCAGCGATACAAATTTCTTCTCCCGTCCATGTGCTGGTCGCGGGCTCCAATTGCCAAGGCGCGGCCGACGCCGCGGCGAAGCTGTCGGGCGTGGAGAAAATTCTCGTCGCCGACGATGCGCGTTACGCCCATTGTCTCGCCGAGCCGATGGCGGAGCTGATCCTTTCGCTGGCCGCGAACTACGACGCGATCCTCGCGCCCGCCACCGCCAACGGCAAAAACATCCTCCCGCGCGTCGCGGCCAAGCTCGACGTGCCGCAGATTTCGGAAATCATCGAGGTGAAATCGCCCGATGTGTTCCGCCGCCCGATCTATGCCGGGAACGCGATTCAGACGGTGGAAGCCAAAGGCTTCAAGAAGATCATCACCGTGCGCATCAGCGCCTTCGCGCCCGTAGCGATGAACGGCAACGCCGCCGTCGAAAAGATCGCGGCCTCTGCCGATCCTGGCCTGTCGCGCTTCGTTGGCGAAAATCTTTCGCGCTCCGAACGTCCCGAGCTGACCTCGGCCAAGATCATCATCTCCGGCGGGCGCGGCCTGCAATCGAAAGAGAATTTCGCGCTGATCGAGCGCATCGCCGATCGCCTCGGCGCCGCCGTCGGCGCCTCGCGCGCCGCCGTCGATGCAGGCTTCGTTCCCAATGACCGCCAGGTCGGCCAGACCGGCAAAGTGGTGGCGCCGGAGCTCTATATCGCGGTCGGCATTTCGGGCGCCATCCAGCATCTCGCCGGGATGAAAGACTCCAAGATCATCGTCGCCATCAACAAAGACGAAGGCGCGCCGATCTTCACCATCGCCGATTACGGGCTGGTGGCCGATCTGTTCGAAGCGCTGCCGGAATTCGAAAAAGCATTAGGGGTTTGATCGCGTCTTTCGCGCGAAAAGCGCAGGGTAGGTAGACCATGAAGATCGAGAAGGTCGGCGTCATCGGCGCCGGGCAAATGGGCAACGGCATCGCGCATGTCTGCGCGCTGGGCGGCTATGATGTCATCCTGGAAGACGTCAACGTGGAAGCGCTGAACAACGCGAAAGCGACCATCGAGCGCAATCTGCACCGGCAGGCGACGCGCGGGCTGATCTCGCAGGCGGACGCGGAGGCGGCCTTCAAGCGCATCCGCGTTTCGAGCGATCTCACCCTAATGAAGGATCGCGACTTCGTCATCGAGTGCGTGACCGAGAACGAGCAGGTCAAGCGCAAAGTGTTTCAGGACCTTTGTCCGCAGATCAATCCCTCCACCATGCTGGCGACCAACACCTCGTCGATCTCGATCACGCGGCTGGCGGCCTCCACCGACCGGCCCGAGCGCTTCATCGGCCTGCATTTCATGAATCCCGCGCCCGTGATGCAGCTTGTCGAAGTCATCCGCGGCATCGCCACCGAGGACGAAACCTTCAGCGCCGTCGTCGACATGGTGAAGCATCTCGGCAAGACCGCCGCCAATGCCGAAGATTTCCCCGCCTTCATCGTCAACCGCATTTTGCTGCCGATGATCAATGAGGCCGTCTACACGCTCTATGAAGGCGTCGGCAGCGTCGATGCGATCGACACCGCGATGCGGCTGGGCGCCAACCATCCGATGGGGCCGCTTCAACTCGCCGATTTCATCGGTCTCGATACGTGTCTTTCGGTCATGCAAGTCCTGTATGAGGGCCTTGCCGATTCCAAATACCGGCCCTGTCCGCTGCTGGTGAAATATGTCGAAGCCGGCTGGCTCGGGCGCAAATCGGGCCGCGGCTTCTACGATTACCGCGGCGAGCGGCCGGTGCCCACGCGCTAGCTACGGCTTCGGCGCCGAGATCGCCTTCAGATATTCGATCACCGCCGGATCGGCCCATTTTTGTCCGCCGGCCGCGCGCGCGACTTCGCGGCCCTCGCCATCGATCAGGACGGTCAGCGGCAGCTCATTGGCGACGAAGCCGCGCTGGGTCGCGCGGTTGGCGTCGATATGGACCGGCAAATCCGCCGCCTCATGCATGGCGAGGAATTCGCCGAGCTTGGCGGCATCCAGCCGTTCGAGCACGTCGACCGCCACCACCGCGATACGGTCTTGGGGCAATTGCTTGTGCAATTCCGCCAGCTCGGGCAGCTCGACGATGCAGGGCCCGCACCACGTCGCCCACAGATTGACCAACATGTAGCGGCCCTTGAAATCGGCGAGCGTGAAGCTTTTCCCCGACGCGTCGGTGAATGCGATTTCGGGTGCGGCAGGGGCCCCTTCCGTCAGTTTCATCTTGTCCAGAACGGGCGGCGGAGCACCCGCGCTCGCGTGGACATCGGGGCCGTTAGACCTTAAGAGGACGGCGACAATCACGATGGCCGCGGATGCGGCGGTCAGAATCGCAAAAAGGCGCGTGCGAGGCTTCATTTTCCACGTCCCAAACTAAAAATGGCCCAAGGTCAAATAGCATGACTGCGAACAAAATGTGGGGCGGACGCTTCGAGAGCGGACCCGCCGCCATCATGGAGGCGATCAACACCTCCATCGACTTCGACAAGCGTTTGGCGAGCCAGGATATTCGTGGGTCCCAAGCCCATGCCGACATGCTCGCGCAGATGCGCATTATCGGCAAGGCCGATGCCGAGGCAATCCAGGACGGGCTCATCGCCATCAAGCGCGAGATCGAGCGCGGCCGCTTTCCCTACCGGCGCGAATACGAAGACATCCACATGAATGTGGAAGCCCGCCTTGCCGAACTGATCGGCTCCGCGGCGGGAAGACTGCACACGGCGCGCTCGCGCAACGATCAGGTGGCGACCGATTTGCGGCTGTGGGTACGCGATGCCTGCGCCCGCGCCGATGCGGGTCTCGTCAAATTACAGACGGCGTTGCTGGCGCAAGCGACACGCCATGCCGACACGATCATGCCCGGCTTCACCCATATGCAGCCGGCGCAACCCGTCACCTTCGGCCATCATTGCCTCGCCTATATCGAGATGTGCGCGCGCGATCGCGGACGCTTCGTCGATTGCACCAGACGTCTGAACGAAAGTCCGTTGGGCGCCGCCGCGCTCGCCGGTACGTCCTATCCGATCGACCGCGAGATGACGGCCAAAGCGCTCGGCTTCGACGCACCCATGCGCAATTCGCTCGATGCGGTGTCGTCGCGCGATTTCGCGCTGGAATTCCTGGCGGCGGCCTCGATCGCGGCCAGCCATCTATCCCGGCTCGCCGAAGAGATCGTGCTGTGGGCGTCGCCTGCCTATGGCTTCATCCGCTTGCCGGACGCGTTCTCCACCGGCTCTTCGATCATGCCGCAGAAGCGCAATCCCGACGCCGCCGAACTTTCGCGCGCCAAGGTCGGGCGCATCCTCGGCGCCTTCGCAGGCCTGCTTGTCGTCGTGAAAGGGCTGCCGCTCGCCTATGCCAAGGATCTGCAAGAAGACAAAGAGCCGGTGTTCGCGGCCGCCGACGCCCTGGAGCTGGCGCTGGCGGCGCTGGCCGGCATGAGCGGCGAGCTTCAGATCAATAAGGATGCCATGCGGGCCGCCGCTGAGAAGGGCTACCCGACAGCGACCGACCTCGCCGACTGGCTGGTGGCGAAATTGCGCAAGCCCTTCCGCGAGGCCCACCATCTGGCCGCCCGCGCCGTCCAACGCGCCGAGGAGTTGGGCGTGAGCCTCGACAAATTGCCGTTGAGCGAAATGAAAAAGATCGCGCCCAAAATCACCAAGGACGTCTATAAAGTGCTGTCGCTGGAGGCATCGGTTCGCTCGCGCACGAGTCTCGGCGGCACGGCGCCAAAACGGGTTCGCGAGCAGATCGCCTTCTGGAAAGGCAAATTATAGGACATCCCATGATCTCGCGCGCGACGATCGCCTGTCTATTAGCGCTCACGCTGTTCGCTTGCGGCGTGAAGAACGATCTCGACATCCCGCCCGGAGCGATGGCGGATGAGCGGCAGCGGCAGGTGGATCCCTCGCGGCCACCGGTACCGCTCGGGCAGCAATGAATCATTTCGAGTATCGGGGTGGCGTGCTCCACGCCGAAGAGGTGCCGCTCGACAAAATCGCGGATGAAGTCGGCACGCCGTTCTATTGCTATTCGACGGCGACGCTGACGCGCCATTACCGCGTCTTCGCCGCGGCGCTGCCCAAGACCGCGCTGATCGCATTCTCGGTCAAGGCCAACGGCAATCTCGCGGTGCTCAAAACGCTGGGGAATCTCGGCGCCGGCGCCGACGTCGTCTCCGCTGGCGAATTGAAGAAGGCGCTCGCCGCCGGCATTCCTGCGCAGCGCATCGTCTTCTCCGGCGTCGGCAAGACGAAGGAAGAAATGCGCATCGCCCTCGATGCCGGCATCTACCAATTCAATGTCGAAGGCGAGCCCGAGCTCGACGCGCTGAGCGAAGTCGCCGCCAGCCTGAACGCGAAGGCGCCCGTGACACTCCGCGTCAATCCCGACGTGGATGCGAAGACGCACGCCAAGATCAACACCGGCACCGCCGAAACGAAATTCGGCATCCCGTGGTCGCGCGCGCACGCCGCCTATGCGCATGGCGCGAAACTTCCCGGCATCGAGATCGTCGGCGTCGATGTTCATATCGGCAGTCAGATCACCGAGCTTGCGCCTTTCAAGGCCGCATTCGAGCGCGTCGCCGGGCTCATTGCTGAGCTGCGATCGAAGGGCCACCGAATCAGCCGCGCCGATCTTGGTGGCGGTCTCGGCGTACCCTATCGCCTCGACAATGCGCCGCCGCCCGACCCGGCCGCTTACGGAAGTGTGATCGCGGCAGCGACAAAACATCTCGATGTGCAGCTGATCTTGGAGCCCGGCCGGCTGATCGCCGCCAATGCCGGCATCCTGGTTTCCCGCGTGATCTATGTAAAACCGGGCGAATCCAAGGTGTTTCTCGTGCTGGACGCAGGCATGAACGATCTGATCCGGCCTGCCATGTACGACGCCCACCACGACATTTTGCCGATCCGAGAGCCGCAGCCGAATGCACCCCGCCAACGCTACGACGTGGTCGGCCCGGTCTGCGAAACCGCCGATCTGTTCGCACGGGATCGAGACTTGCCGGAGGCCCGGGGGAGTGATCTGATGGCCATAATGACGGCTGGGGCCTACGGTTCTGTGATGGCCTCCGCCTACAATGCACGGCCGCCAGCGCCGGAAGTCCTGGTGCACGGCCAACAGTGGTGTGTCGTACGTCCGCGGATGACTTTAGAAGCGCTTTTCGCGCTGGATCGGGTTCCGGGCTGGCTTGAGCACTGAGAGCAAAATGGAAGATCGGGAAGCACGCCGGCAAAAAGCCGAGCGGTTCATCACCTTTGCGCGCGCCATCCTGTTGTGGGAGCGGTTCTGGCCGGGCCTGTGGCCGGGCATGGGGATCATCGGCATCGCCATGACGCTCGCCCTCGTCGGAGCGTTCACGCTTCTGCCGGGTGCGCTGCACGCCGTCATCCTGCTGATGTTGTTCGGCTCGCTGATCTATCTCTTCTGGCGGTCATTCTATTCTTTCAAGGCGCCGGTCTGGGGCGACGGCGCGCGCCGCGTCGAACGCGACAGCGATCTTCCCAACCGTCCGATCACCGAAGGCATGGACGTGGTGGCCGCGGGCCGCGGCGATCCGTTCTCCGAACGCCTGTGGCGTGCCCATATCGTCCGCTTGCTTTCTTCAGCGGCGTCGCTCCGTTTGCGGCTGCCCTCGCCGGGCCTCGGCAAACGCGATCCGCGCGGGCTTCGTTTCGCGGTGCTGCTTGGCGTCGTCGTCGGCTTCGTCGTTGCCGGCCCGCGTGCGGGCGAGCGTCTTGTGAACGGCCTCTTCCCAGTGTTCGGCGAAACCATCGACAATTCGGTGTTCGTCGCCTGGGTCGCGCCGCCGGCCTATACCAGCCTGCCGCCGCGTTCGCTGACCGATACCACGGTGATGAGCGAAAGCGGCGACATCCAGGCGCCGATCAATTCGCAGCTGGTGATGCGCCTGCGCGGCACGTCCAGCCGTCCGACCATCGACGCGCGGCCCGTGCCCAAGGGTGGCCAGCCGGTCTTCGTGAAATCCGAGCTCGGCTATGAAGCGAAGCTGGATTTGCCGGTCAATTCGCGCGTTTCGATCCGGCTCGGCTCGCGCTCTTACGGCGATTGGCGCTTCGTCGTCATTCCCGATCAGAAGCCGACCTCCGCCTTCACCGAGCAGCCCTCGGCGCAGCAGAACCAGGCGTTGAAGCTCGCTTACAAAGCAGCCGACGATTACGGCGTCGTCAAGATGGCGGCGCTCGCCGTTCCGCTGGACGACAAGGGCGCGGAGATTTCGACCGCCGAAGTGCTGGAGATCGAATTGCCGGCGCCGGGTTCGGGAAAATCGATCGCGAACATCGTCTATCGCGATCTCACCGCGCACGCTTATGCCGGCCTGAAAGTGCACTTGCGCTTGCGGGCGACGGACGCCGCGGGCCAGACCGGCGACAGCGCGCCACTGACCATCGAGCTGCCGCATCGCGTCTTTACCGAGCCGCTGGCGCAATCGCTCATCGAGCAGCGCAAGAACCTCGCCATGGAAGGCGACGTTGCGCGCGACCGCGTGCTCTCGGCCGTGGATGCGCTGAGCCTCGGACCGGAGCAATTCTACAAGGACGATTTCGGCGGCTATCTCGCGATGCGCGCGCTGAACTACCGGCTCGACGACGTCAAGACCGATCCGGGCTACAAATCCTCGCAGACCTTCATGTGGGACATGGCGCTCGCCATCGAAGAAGGCGATCTCGCCAACGCCGCCGAAGAATTGCGCCGCTTGCAGGAACAGTTGCAGGACGCGCTCGAACGCGGCGCGCCGGACGAAGAAATCTCCGCGCTGCTCGACCGCTTGCGTCAGGCGATGGACCGCTACATGCAGCAGCTCGCGCGCAACGCTCAGCGCGGGCAGCAGCAGCAAGCGGGACAGATGCCGCCCAATTCGCGGTCGATGTCGCAGAAGGATCTGCAAGATCTGCTCAAGGCGATCGAAGACCTCGCCCGCACCGGCAACCGCGATGAAGCGCGCCAAATGCTGGCCGCGTTGATGCAGATGCTCGAGAACATGCGGATGGTCCAAGGCGGCCAGCCGGGCCAACAGGGTCAGCAAGGCCAGCAGGGCTCGCAGCAGCAGAACGCGATGAACAATGCCATCCAGGGCCTCTCCGACCTGATGGGGCAGCAGCGCAATCTGATGGACCGCACGATGCGCGCTCAGCAGGGTCAGCGCGGGCAACAAGGCCAGCAGGGACAGCAAGGCCAACAGGGTCAGCGCGGCCAGGGCCAGCAGGGACAACAAGGCCAGCAAGGCCAAGGCCAACAGGGTCAGCAAGGTCAGGGCCAGATGGGCCAAGGCCAGCCTGGTCAGGGCCAACCGGGCCAAGGTCAACCGGGGCAAGGCCAGATGGGCGGTCAGCCGGGCAATGGGCCCGGCGCGCTGGCAGGCCAGCAACAAGCCTTACGCGAACAGCTCGACAAGATCATCCAGGGTCTTGCCCAGAACGGCGTGCCCGTTCCGGGGCTCGACCAGGCCGGTCAGGCGATGGGCCAATCGCAGCAGAACCTGCAAGGTAATCAGCTTGAAAGCGCCCAGCAGGCACAGCAGCAGGCGCTCAATGCCCTGCGCGATAGCGCCCAGCAGATGGCCAAGGACATGATGGCGCAGAGCGGCCAGCAGCCGGGCGACCAACAGGGACAGCAGGGTCAGAGAACCGATCCGCTCGGCCGGCCGCTCGATCAGCAAGGTTCGATGGCCGGCGGCGTCGTCAAATTGCCCGATCAATCGGATCTGGCGCGGGCGCGCGAAATCCTCGAGGAACTCCGCCGCAGAGCCGGCGAAGCCAGCCGCGCGCAACAGGAACTGGAATATATCGAGCGTCTGCTGAAGCAGTTCTAGGCGAAAGCTTTCATCTATCGAAAAAGGCGCGGGCTATTCCTCGCGCCTTTTTTGTTTGCGCGGCGTAGCTTTCACCCGGATGTCGGGAAGCCCCCGCGCGCTTCCGCCGCGGTCCATGCCGTAGCCGTAGAGAAATTCCGTGCCGGCGCTGAACAGCGCATGGTCGGCCTTGAACAATTGCCGTCTATGCGTCTTGGCGACCGCGACGACGGAAATCATGCGCGCCATGCCCGCCTCATCGAGCAGTTCTTTGGCGCGTGCGAGCGTCGCGCCGGAATCGAGCACGCCGTCGATCAGGAGAACCGTCTTTCCACGGACGATCTCGCTCACGCCGCGCAGCACCTGGACCTGGCCCGGCGTCTCGGCCTTGCCGTAAGACCTCAGCCAGAGAAATTCCGTCTCGAGATCGAGGCCTTCGCGCGCCAGTGCCCGCAAGAGATCGGCCGCGAAGACGAAAGCCCCGGCGAGCACGGGAACCGCGATATCGGGGCGCACCGGCGCACGCACGATCTCACGCGCGACAACGCTCAGGCGCTTGGCAATTCGTTTTTCCGAAAAGAGCTTGCGCTCGCCTTTGCCTGCGCGTAGCGCGCCGGTCACTGCTGCGCCGGGGCCGCCGCTCCTTCCGCTTCCGCGAAACGGATATTCAGATTGCGCGCGTCGGCGGGCGGACTGGAAAGACGGGTGGTGAAAGCGCTCTCGGCTCCCGGCTTCAGACTCGGAACGCCGGCATCGAACGTCCAATGATAAAGTTCGCGGCGCGCGTCGTCGGTCAGCACCACTTGCAGCTCCGGCACCGGCAATTCGCGGTCGCTGACATTAACGACCTTGCCCGTCACCGAAAGCACCGGCAGGCCGTCTTCGAATTCCTGCTGATAGGCGACATCGGTGAGCGCGATGCCGCGCAAATTCACCGGCATTCCGAGCGCCGCGTAGAGCGACGCCGATTGGGGCCAGAGATTGGCGATGGTCTGTCGAAATTGCACCACCGACCAGCCGACGGCGACCACGACGATGATGAGCGCCGCCCAGCCCACGAGCTGGCCGACCAGTGCGCCCTTGGAGCGGGGGCTCTTCATCTCCGGCTCGGCGAACACGCCGCTCGAGACCATCGGTTCTTCTTCGATGCGCGGCGACATCAGCTCGCGCGGCGGCTCGACGCTGCGCGCGAAGGATTCGGGCTGCGGCGGCGCGTGGATGATCGGCTCGGGTTCCGGCTCGATTTCGGCAGCCGGAGGCGTCTGGAACCAGACATGCGCACATTTCGCACAGCGCACATTGCGGCCCGGCGCGGCAAAGCGCGCGCCGTCGGCCTGATAGCGTGTTCCGCAAGATGGACAGCTGAGAATCATGGCGCGACTTGCGCTCCGTTTGCATCACGAAATTGGCGTATCGTCGGTGTCAAGACAAGACACATAATCGCTTTCGCTTAACCATCCCGGAAGATAAGCGGCCGCGCGCGTGAGGTGATTCGGCGAAGCGTGGCGTCGCCGCGCCGCGCCGGTTATGGTGAACGGCGCACCGAATCGATAAGCCGAGAAGGCTTTCGTCTCGCCGCGTTTGCGAGTGGAGCATGGTCCGTTTCGAAGATGTCGGCATGCGGTACGGCACGGGGCCCGAGGTCTTGCGCGACGTCAGTTTCGCGCTCGAACCCGGCTCTTTTACCTTTCTGACCGGCCCGTCGGGGGCAGGGAAATCGACGCTCCTGAAGCTCGTCTTCCTGGCCGAGCAGCCCTCGCGCGGGCTGATTTCGCTGTTCGGCTCCGATCTCTCGCGGCTGAGACGGGGCGATCTTCCCCCCTTGCGCCGCCGCATCGGCGTGGTGTTTCAGGAATTCCGCCTGCTCGATCATCTTTCCGCCTTCGACAATGTGGCCTTGCCGCTGAAGCTGGCCGGCCGCAAAGACCGGGAATATCGTCACGACGTCGAGGAATTGCTGGCCTGGGTCGGATTGGGCGAACGGCTCAACGACAAGCCGGCGACGCTTTCGGGCGGCGAGCAGCAGCGCGTCGCCATCGCGCGGGCGGTCGTCGCCAAACCTGATTTGCTGCTGGCGGACGAACCGACCGGCAATGTCGATTCCGACATGGGCGAGCGGCTGATTCGCTTGTTCGTCGAGCTCAACCGATTCGGCACCACGGTGATGATCGCTACCCATGACCGGGCCCTGATCGAAGCGGCGCGGGCGCGCGAGATGCGCCTCGTCGACGGCCGTCTGATCGAGATGCGGGGAACGCTATGAGCTCCGCCCGAAGCAGCCGCATCCTACCGCGCGAACAGGGCGCCATCTCGCTCGATCTGGTGATCGGCGTGATGGCGTTCCTTGCATCGCTCGCCGCCGGCGGCGTGCTGATCGCCGGACGCAGCGCTTCATCCTGGGAGTCCGGCCTCGCCGGCCGATTGACGGTGCAGATCCTGCCCGAGGGCCAGGCGCCGCTGACGAGCGAAGTCGATGCGGCGCTCGCCGTGCTGCGCGCAACGCCGGGAATCGTCTATGCCGCGCCGCTGTCGGACGCCGACAATCTCGCGCTTGTCGAACCCTGGCTCGGACGCGATGCGGTGATCGCGGCTCTTCCCTTCCCGCGTCTCATCGATGTGACGCTGGCGCCGGGCGAGACGCTCGACGTAGCGGCGCTGGACCAGCGCTTGAAAGCGGTGGCGCCCCATGCGGTGCTCGACGATCACGGCCGCTGGATCGACCGTCTGCGCAGCATGGCGAATTCGGTGGTCTTGAGCGCCGGTCTCATTCTCGCGCTGATCGCGATCGGAACGGCGGCGACTGTCGCCTTCGCGACGCGCGCCGGCCTCGCCGCCCACCGCGAGATCGTGCAGTTGCTGCACCTGATGGGAGCGCAGGACCGCTTCATCGCGCGCGCCTTCGAATGGCATTATTTCACCGCCTCCTTTATCGCCTCAGCGGCGGGTGCGGCGCTCGGCGCGGCGGCCTTTGCCGCCGCCGGAGGCCTCGACCAAGTCGGGCTTGGGGGGGTGTCTTTCCTGCCCCCCCTGGTTCTGCCCTTGCGGGAACTCGCCTGGTTGGGCCTAATTCCCGTAGCGGCCGCGTTGATTGCCTGGGCAACCACGCGGATATCGGTGATGGCGGCGCTCCACGAATTTTATTAGCCGCTGTAGAATGGGCCTAAGAGGCCTGGCGCATTATGACGAACGTCGAATTTAAAGGCGAAACGGCCCGCCGGACGCCGGTCTGGCGCTACGGTCTGATTGCGCTCGTTGCGCTGCCGTTTCTCTATGCCTGCGGCTTTGCGGTGTTCATGGCAGGCTTGCCGGATCCGGCCAAATCCAATGCCGTCAAAGCCGATGCCATCGTCGTGCTGACGGGCGATGGCGATCGCCTGACGCCCGCGGTCACGCTGCTCGACGAAGGCGGCGGAAGCCGCCTTCTGATCAGCGGCGTCAACAAGATCACCACCAAGCATGAGCTGAAGGTGCTGCTGCATGGCGGCTATTCGTTCGATTGCTGCGTCGATCTCGGTTTCACCGCCGCCGATACGCGCGGCAATGCCGAAGAAACTGCCCGCTGGGCGAACGAGCATCATTATGCCAGCCTGATCGTCGTCACCGCCGCCTATCACATGCCGCGCAGTCTTTTGGAGTTCGGCGTCGAGATGCCGGGCGTCAAACTGGTTCCCTACCCCGTCGCCACCGAAGCGCTCGGCGCACCGGCATGGCAAAACATGCGGCAGCTGCACGTCGAATATGTGAAATACCTCGCGAGCCTGATGCGGATCTCGGCGGACGGCGTCATGCGCGATGCTTGACGTATGATGGTTTTTGTCCGATCCGCTCTCTTCCTTCTCTGGTTCATCGTCATTTCCGTGGTGATGAATGTCGGCTGTCTGCCGCTGCTGCTTTTCCCGCGCCGCGCCGTCGTCGACGCGGGACGCCTGTGGGCGCGGCTGATCCTGTGGGGCCTGAAATGGATCGCCGGGCTGCGCTTCGAGATTCGCGGCGTCCGGCCGAAGCCGTTCACGCGCGCCTTCATCGCCGCCAAGCATTTCAGCACCTGGGAGACCATCGCCTTCATGGCGCTGCATCCCGACCTCGCCGTCGTCATCAAACGCGAGCTTCTCTATGTGCCGCTCTATGGCTGGTACTGCCTGAAGATGGGGATGATCCCGATCGACCGCGGCTCTGGCGCCAAGGCGATCCGCATCGTGTTGGCGGCCGCCAAGCGCGCCATTGGCCAGGAGCGTCCCGTCATCATCTTTCCAGAAGGCACGCGGAAGAAAATCGGCGATTCCGCGGACTACAAGCCGGGCGTGGCGGCGCTTTACGCCGGCCTTGGACTCCCTTGCGTGCCGGTGGCGCTGAATTCCAGCCTCTATTGGGACGGCTGGTTCATCCGGCGGCCCGGCACCATCGTGGTCGAGTATCGGGAGCACATCCCCCCCGGCCTGCCGCGCAAGGCCTTCATGGAAGCGCTGGAAACAAGCATCGAAGAGGCCTCGAACCGGCTGATCGCGGAGGCGCGCACGGTTGACTCTGCCTGGAACAAAGAGCGAGCATAACTTCCGGCAAGGCCTCGTTTTGGCCCGGGTTTAAAGGAATCTTCCGCATTCCTATGTGTTGATGAGAGCAAGCGCGCCCGAGCGAACAATGACCAGCCTTTCCCATCAAATCTGGGACATGAAGTACCGCTTCAAGGCCCAGGACGGCACGCCCATCGACCGCTCGATGGAGGAAAGCTGGGCGCGCGTCGCGCTCGCCGCCGCCGAAGCCGAGGCGCCGGAGAAACGGCGCGAATGGGCGCTGACTTTCGCGGAAAGCCTCGTCGGCCATCGCTTCCTGCCCGCGGGCCGCATTCTTGCGGGCGCCGGAACGCAGCGCTCGGTCACCCTCTTCAACTGCTTCGTCATGGGCCGGATCGAGGACGATCTCCCCGCGATCTTCCACCATTTGAGCGAAGCGGCCGTCACGATGCAGCAGGGCGGCGGCATCGGCTACGATTTCTCGACGCTGCGCCCCAAGGGCGCGCCCGTCAAAGGCGTCGGCGCGGATGCGTCGGGCCCGCTCTCCTTCATGGATGTGTGGGATTCGATGTGCCGCACGATCATATCGGCGGGCGCGCGGCGCGGCGCCATGATGGGGACGCTGCGCTGCGATCATCCCGACATCGAGGACTTCATCGAGGCGAAGCGCGCTGGCACGCGGCTGCGCAATTTCAATCTCTCGGTGCTGGCGACGGACGATTTCATGGCCGCGGTGAAGGCGGACCATGAATGGAACCTCGTCTTCAAAGGCATTGTGTACAGGACAGTGTCCGCCCGCGCGCTGTGGGACCGCATCATGCAGGCGACCTATGATTCGGCGGAACCGGGCGTCATCTTCATCGACCGCGTCAACGCGGCGAACAATCTTTCCTATTGCGAGACGATCTACGCCACCAATCCGTGCGGCGAGCAGCCGCTGCCGCCCTATGGCGCGTGCCTTTTGGGCTCGGTCAATCTCGCCAAGCTGGTGCATCGCCCCTTTACGGAAGAAGCGCGATTGGACGAACAGGAGCTGGCCCGGCTCGCGCGCGTCGCGGTGCGGTTCCTCGACGACATCATCGACGTCTCGCGCTTTCCGCTGCCCGAGCAGGAAAAAGAAGCGAAGGCGAAGCGGCGGATCGGGCTCGGCGTCACCGGCCTCGCCAATGCGCTGATCTTCTGCCGCGTCCGTTACGGCTCGCGCACCAGCCTTCATCTGATCGAGCGCTGGCTCAAGACGCTGCGGGACGCCGTCTATACCGCGTCGGCCGAACTCGCCGCGGAGAAAGGCGCCTTCCCGCTCTATGACCGCGAAGCCTATCTGGCGCGCCCCAATATCGAAGCCTTGCCCGCCTCCATTCGCGATGCCATCGCGGCGCACGGCATCCGCAACGGGCTGCTCACCTCGATC
>SHWE01000026.1 GCA_009693985.1 Alphaproteobacteria bacterium
ATGCGCGGCGAAGTTGGCGCCAGGCCGCTGCGGAAAGATTGAAATAGGACGGCATTACACCGGTGTTCTCTGGGAAAGGACAAGACAATCTGCGCGCAAGGATACAAAGATACAAAGTCTTGTCATGCGCGAATTCGCTCTTTCCTTGGGTTATTCTTGAACTGTGTTAATGGCAACACTTCCAGCGCCCGCAAGACTTAAGGTTACGATGTTCGCGCCGGCAGGTTGCAGATGCCTTTGCGCACGCGTCGGACTCTTCGCTAGAGCATTCCCGGGCTGCCGCTATATGGTCGGCGAACCAAATGATGAAGGACGAAGCATGAGCAAATCCGCCCCAAAAGCCGCAAGTCTGCCGTTGACGGGCGTTCGCGTGCTCGATGTGAGCCAGGTGATGGCCGGGCCGTTCTGCTCGATGCTGCTCGGCGATATGGGGGCCGATGTGATCAAGATCGAACCGCCTGACGGCGGCGATCAGACGCGGCGCGCCATGGGCTTCAAGCTGAAAGGCAATGACAGCCTCGGCTTCTTCAACCTCAACCGCAACAAAAGAAGCTTCGCGCTCAACCTCAAAAGCAAGGGCGCGCGCGAGGTGTTCTATCGCCTGGTCGAAAGCGCCGACATCTTGTTGGAAAATTACCGCCCGGGCGTGACCAAGCGGCTCGGCATCGATTACGAGACGCTCGCCAAGATCAATCCGCGCCTCATCTATGCCAGCATTTCGGGCTTCGGCCAGACCGGGCCGTGGTCGCAGCGCCCCGGTTTCGATCTGATCGCGCAAGCGATGGGCGGGGTGATGAGCATCACCGGCCATCCGGGCGGGCCGCCCACAAAAGCCGGCGTGCCGGTATCCGACATAGGCTGCGCGCTGTTCGCGCTCTACGGCATTCTTTCCGCCCATATCGGCCGCGAAAAAACCGGCCGCGGCCAATATGTCGATGCGTCACTGTTCGACGCGGCGCTCGCCTTTAGCATCTGGGACATTTCCGAATTCTGGGGCACCGGGCGGGTGCCGACGCCGCTCGGCACGGCGAACCGTTTCGGCGCGCCCTATCAGGCCGTGATGGCCAGCGACGAATATTTCGTGATGGGCGCCAACAATAACAGGCTGTTCCAAACCTTCTGCGACGTGATCGGACGCCCCGAGTTCGTCACCGATACGCGCTTCGCCACCAATTCCATGCGTCTGGCGAACCGCGAGGCGCTGATTTCCGAAATGGAGAAGGCTCTCGCCGCCAAGCCGGCCTTGGAATGGATCGATCTGCTGCTCGCGGCGGGCGTTCCGGCCGGGCCGATTCAGAATTACGCGCAAGCGCTCGACAGTGAACACGCCAAAGCGCGCGAGATGGTGATGGAAATGGACCATCCGGTGGAAGGCAAAGTGAAGTCGATCGGCTTTCCGGTGAAGCTTTCCGAGACGAAACAGCAGATCCGCCTGCATCCACCGCTGCTTGGCGAACATAATGACGAGATCCTGGCCGAACTTGGGGTCGATGAGGCCGCGAAAGAGAAACTCCGCGCCGAAGGAGCGTTTCAATGAGCGAGGGCGCGACACGATATGACGTGAAGGACGGCGTCGCCTTCGTCACCTTCGACCGGCCGCAGGCGCGCAACGCCATGACCTGGACGATGTATGACGGGCTCGCGCGCGCCTGCGATTCCATCGCGTCGGATGCGAATGTGCGCGTCGCGGTGATGCGGGGCGCCGGCGGCGAGGCCTTCGTCGCGGGCACCGACATCCAGCAATTCACCGCCTTCAATGGGCCTGAGGACGGCATCGCCTATGAGCGGCGCATCGATGCGGCGATCCTTCAGATCGAACGCCTCAAGAAGCCCACCATCGCGGTGGTCGAAGGCTGGGTCACCGGCGGCGGACTCATCATCGCGGCGTCCTGCGATTTCAGGATCGCGGCGGCCTCGGCGCGCTTCGGTGTTCCCATCGCGCGCACGCTCGGCAATTGCCTCTCGGTCGGAAACGTCGCCCGGCTGATCGCCCATTTTGGGCCGGCGCGAACCAAGCGCATGCTGTTGCTGGCCGAGATGATCGGCGCCGATGAAGCCTATGCGAGCGGCTTCGTCGATGAGCTGGTGCCCGCCGACGCGCTCGATGAAAAAGTCGCGAGCCTGACCGACCGGCTGAAGGTGCATGCGCCGCTCACCATGTATGCGGCCAAGGAAGCGATAAGACGCGTCCTCGAAGCGGGCCTTCCCGACGGCGATGATCTGATCCGCACTTGCTATGGCGCGGCGGATTTCAAGGAAGGCGTCGAATCCTTCCTCGCCAAGCGCAAACCCGCCTGGCGAGGACAGTAACCGGCCGCTGCGTTAGCGGTACGGTGAAGCTTGCACCTGCGCTTCGTATTGCCGCTTTTGCGCTTCGTATTCCCTCAGCTGCGCCTGAAACCGCGCTTCCGAGGCGGCGTTGTTCATGGCGATTTGCCGGTTCAATTCCGCGGTTGCCGCCCGTTCGGCCGGCGATGACGGAATCGACGCCGCGCTCGCGGCCGTTACGCCGATCAGCGAGGCCATCACGACGCCACAAAGAATCCCTGTTTTTCTGTTCATTCCTACCTCCAGCGTTCGATGGAATTGGTAGGAAACGCGCATAGGCGGCCTGGAGATGCACCGCCGCCGTCCTCGCCAAGCAAAAACTGCTTGGCGAGGAAAAATGGGGCGGAAAGCGCAGCGTTTAGAGAACGCCGCGCTTGTGCATGCCTAGCACCACCCGTTTGGGCGTGAAGGCCTGCTCCAGCACTGCGACCGCTTTGCGCGGTTCGGCGCTGCCGCACATGAACACATCGAACGCCGCATAGCCGCGCTCAGGCCAGGTGTGGACGCTGATATGGCTCTCCGCCAACACGGCGACGCCACTGATCCCGCCATTGGGCGTGAAGGTGTGGAGATGGATGTGCAGGAGCGTCGCGCCTGCCGCTTCCACGGCGTCCTTCATCGCTTGCTCGATGCGGTCCTTATCGTCGAGACCTTCGGCGTCCCACAGATCGATAATCAGGTGGCTGCCCGCGAACGTCACCCCATCGCGCGTGATGAAATGATCCGCCTGCTCCTGCGCGGGCGTCACCGATTTCACCGCGATGCGAGGAGTGAGCGTCCGTCCACCTGCGATTGTCGCCAAACGATGTTTGCGTTGCGCCATTTTATCCCCTGAACTTCCCAAAGTGTTGACACCGAAGCGCCGCCGTTCCAGCTGCACCCACCCAAGAAGAAAGCGGCGGGCGGAAGAGCACTTCCGCAACACGCCGCTTTAGATCTGCCCAATCGGGCAGAGCGGAGATATGGGGGCCCCAACCCCCATTACAAGCGCAACAGACAAAAATGTTTGGACCGCTTACAGCGAAGCTTGGCGCTGCGCCGCGAGCGCTTCCAAAACGCGCGCCGGCGTGAACGGCATGTTGCGCAAGCGCACCCCGACGGCGTCGTAGATCGCATTGGCGAGCGCCGGCCACACCACTTCGCTCGCCGGTTCGCCGACCCGCATGGCAGGCAAATCGGGCCGGTTGATCAGCACAACGTCGAGGACATCGGGAATTTCCGGGAAGCGGATGATGCGATAGGACGACCAATCGAGCGTGGTGACGCGGCTCTTGTCGAACATCACCTCTTCGAACAGCCCGCGGCTTAGGTTCTGGATCACGCCGCCTTCGATCTGATCCGTCACCAGAGCGGGATTGACGATCAGCCCGCATTCCTGCGCGACGACGGCGCGCGTCACATGCACGGCGCCGGTTTTGCGGTTCACATCGACTTCGAAAATGCCGACCACATTGGTGTCGCGCGGCCCGCCCAGCGCGGCGATGCCTCGCCCCTTGGCGATGTCGCCGCTCGTCGGCTTCGCAAACGCGGGGCGCGCCTGCCAATTGGCGCGGCTAGCAGCGGCCTTGAACACCGCCGACATACGTTCCGTGGGTTTGTGGCGCAGACGGAATTCCAGCGCGTCCGCGCCCGCAACCACGGCAAGCTCGTCGATGAATGATTCGGCGACGAAGATATTGTCGGGCGAGCCGACGCCGCGCATCGAACCGACGCGCATCCTGAGCGGTCCCATGCGATGCGAGGTGGGCCCGAGATAGGTGAACTTCACGAAGCGGTTCGGAATGTCGGCATAGACCGGCTCGAAATTGTTGGAGGCGCCGCCGAAGCCTTCCTCAAGGCCGGGCTTCTCCCAGCCCGCGAGCTGCGCCGTGACCAGACTGCCAGGCTCGCCCCCATGCATGGGCTCGTGATATTCGGGACGCGAATAGCCGGAGAAGCCCCAGGTCTGGGTTTCATAGGCCACGATCTTGCCGTCGGCGTCGACGCCGCCCTGACATTCGAACCAGCGCGCCGATTTATAGGCTTCCCAGCCATTCTCTTGGCCGCGCATCCATTGCACGCGCACGGGCCGCCCGACAGCGCGCGACAGCACGAGGGCGTCGATCACCACATCGTCGGCGCCGTTCTGTCCATAGCAGCCCGACGCTTCGAGGCGGATCAGACGCACCTTCTGCGATGGCAGGCCGAGGAATTTCGCCGACGCCTCGCGCAGGCCATAGGGCGTCTGCGTCCCCGACCAGATGGTGACGCCGTCGGCGCGCACATCGGCGAGCGCGCAGGACGGGCCAATTGAGCCGTGATGATGATAGGGCGTCGTGTAATTGGTCTTCACGACTTTCGCGGCGCGCGCGAGGCCGGCGGGCACGTCGCCTTCCCTCGCGATCACGCCCATCGGACGGCTTTTCTCATCGGCATAGCCCGACGGAAATTCTGGCGTGTTGCGGATCGTGGTGTAGAGATCCTTCATCTCCGGCAGACCCGCCCAATCGCTCCATGTCACTTTGAGCGCTTCGGCGGCGCGGACCGCTTGTTCTTCACGTTCGCAGACAACGCCGACGAGATCGTGCTCGCGCACCACTTTCACCACGCCCGGCATGTTGGCGACCGAGCTTTCGTCGATGGCGATGACACTGGCGCCATGCGAAGGCGGGCGCACCACGCGGCCATGCAACATGCCCTCGATCTTCACGTCGTGGACGTAGGTGAAGGTGCCGAACACTTTGCCCGGCGTGTCGATGCGCTTCACCGGTTGGCCGACGATTCTGTATTGCGACGGATCCTTCGGCTTCACCTTGCCGGTGACCTTCAGATTGAAGCGCTCATTGCCGACAAGCGCGCCATACGAAATATTCTTTTCCGGCGCTCCCATCACGCTGACGATGCCGCCATCGGTGACGAGACGATCCGCCGGAACGTTCAGGCGCTTCGAAGCCATCTCGACCAGCGCCGCGCGCGCTTCCGCCGCCGCCTGGCGGATGGGACGCGCATGCAGCGCGATGGTGCGGCTGCCCGAGGAGACGAATTGATCGACGGTGCGGTTGGTGTCGGGGCCGGTCGCTTGCGTCTTCTCGAACGGGATATCGAGCTCTTCGGCCATCACTTGCAGGAGGCCGGTCGAGCTGCCGGTGCCGAGCTCGCAGCAGCCGCTATACAAAGTCGCGGTGCCGTCTTGCGAAATCGAAATCCAGGAATCGATCTCGTCCTCCGGCGGGCCGTACTGTCCGACCGTGACTTGCGTCTGCTGCTCGCGCGGGCTGCAATGGGCCAACGCAAAGCCGATGACGAGAGCCCCCGTTCCTTTGAGGACGTCGCGCCGCGCGAATTTGCCGTCGATCATATTCATGGCCGCCCCCTCACGCCTGTCCGCTGGCGCGGCTGACGGCGCGGACGATGCGCAAATGCGCCGCGCACCGGCAGAGATTGTTGGCGAGCGCGGTCTTGATCTCGGCCTCGCTGGGACTCTTGTTTTTGCTTAAGAACGCGGCCGCCTGCATGATCATGCCGTTGGTGCAATAGCCGCATTGTACCGCCTGTTCCTCGATGAAGGCGGTCTGTAGCGCGTGCGGTTTATCGGCCGTTCCAAGGCCCTCAAGCGTGACGATGTCGTCGCTTGGCCCGATAGCGGAGAGCGGCCGTTGGCAGGAGCGCACCGCTTCGCCATTGATGTGCACGGTGCAGGCGCCGCATTGGCCAAGCCCGCAGCCGAAATGCGGTCCCTGAAGGCCCGCATCGTTGCGCAGAACGTAAAGCAGCGGCGTATCGGGCTCGGCCGGCCCGACAATGATGCTCGCGCCATTGACGCGTAATGTCTTCGTTTCCGCCATGAGTCCGCCGCCGGAAGATCGATGGGCACTTTACACCGGCCGGACTACGCGGGCCACTTGACCAGTCAGGCGGGTTCCTTGGCCGCGACCGCAGCGCCGGAAGTGGGTTTGACACGTCCGGGCATGAGGTTCGCCGCGAAAAGCAAGCAAAGCCCCGCCAGCAAAGGCGCGACCGCCATCACGGCGAGTACGCGCAAGGGATGCCACGCAAGCGCCAGCATCAGGCCGATGATGAGCGGGCTGCACACCTGCCCGAAACGTCCCATGGCCATGACCCAGCCGGTGCCCGCCGAGCGCATCACAGTCGGGTAGTAGGTCGCGGCAAGCGCGATGATGCCCGATGATCCTAGCGATACGGTGAGCCCCAGCATGAACATCACGCCGCGCGCCGCCGGAATCGAGGACGTGACAAAGAAGCTGAGGCCGACGACCAGGATCGCGCCTCCCACGAAAGGAATGACCAGCGCGCGGACGACACCATATTTTTGGACGAGCATGCCGGCGATCGCCATTCCAAGTGTCGCCACCAGGCTGTAACTGGCGACGAGCGAGGCGGAAACCGCCAGCGGAATGTCGGCGCCCAGGCGCAGCAGCGTGGGCGTCTGCAGGACGATCACCGTAGTCGTCGCAAAGCCGAAGAAGAGTGCGAATCCCAAGAGCAATGATCCTCCCGCACGTCCCGACATGAACAGATCGAGGAGCGGAACTTTGGCTTGCGGCGCCTTGGCTCTGGCGACGAACTCAAGCCCGCCTTCCGGCAATCCCGGGTCGAGCTGGCGCGCGACACGGGCGGCCTGCGGGCTCGTTCCGCGCGCCGCCAAAAAACGCAGCGATTCGGGCATGAAGAAAATCAGCAGCAACGCGATGATGAGAGTCGGCACGCCGCCCGCGTAGAACACCATGGACCAATGGAAGTTCGGAATCAGGTAGGACGCCACGAATCCACCCACCGAATTGCCGAGCGGATAGCCCGCCCATAACAGGCTGACCAGCATCGCGCGTTTCTTCGCCGGCGCGTATTCGGCGGCCATGGTGATGAAACAGGGCGTCGCCCCGCCGAGCCCGAGACCGGCGATGAAACGATAGAAAAAGAGAACCGAAAATGAATCGGCCAAAGGGGTGAGGCAGGTAAAAACGCCGAACAGAATCGTCGTGAACACCAGCGTCGGCTTGCGGCCGAAGCGGTCGGAAATCGGTCCGGCCGAGATGGCCCCGATGGCGGCGCCGAACAGGCCCGCGGAAAACGCAGGCGAGAACGCGGCCGGCGACATCCCGAATTCTTGCGCGATCAGGGGCGCGGCGAAACCGATCGCGACGCTATCCACGGCATCGAGCACCGCGACCAGCGCGCACAGCACAAACACCCGGATTTGCAGCGAAGAGATCGGCCGTTCGTCCAACAGCCTGTCGACGTCTACATGCATGGCCGCCCCCGCTCCCACTCTTGCCGCAAGCCTAAATGGCGCGAGGGGGAACGGCAAATGGCCGTTCAGCTATTCGTGATCGACGACCAGTTCTTGGCGAGATGCTCGGCCGTGCGCCAAGCCAGGGCTTGCACCGTCAGCGTCGGGTTGCGCGCGCCGCTGGTGCCCATCGTGGAGGCGCCGAGCACGCCCAGATTCGGTACTTCATGCGAGAAGCCGAAGCGGTTGACGACATTGGTTCGGGCATTGTCGCCCATGCGGGTGCCGCCATAGGCATGGGTGGAAGGGCCCATCGCGCCCGCCGGCAAGCGGTCGACCTCGCTCGCGCCCGCCTCCATGAACCATTGCGCCATCTTGTCCTGCGTATAGGCGCCGATTTTGCGCTCATTGTCCTTGAAGTCGGCGGTGATGCGGATGACCGGAAAACCGAGCGAATCTTTCTCGACGGGATCGAGGTCGAGAACATTGTCTTCATAGGGCAGCGTTGTCTTCTGGATATAGGCGGTGTTCCAGCGATCGGAGTTCTGCTTAATGAAGGCTTTCCAGCCCGCGCCCCAGGACGGCGCTTTATCGAATGTGTTCATGTTCGCCGCCTGAATCGGCCGCCGGTCGGAATAGACCCAGAGATTGCCGCCGCCGATGAAATCGAGCCCGGCATGATCGAAATTGTCGTCCGCCCAATTGTCGACGGCAATGCCTTGCGCCGGCAGGCCGTACCAATTGTTGAGATCGAAGGGGAACAGGGCGCTGACCGACATGCTCTGGAAATGACTGAAATAATGCCGGCCGACCTGACCGGCATTGTTAGACAATCCGTTCGGGAAGGCGCGCGACTTCGACAACAGCAGCAGGCGGACATTCTCATAGGTGTAGCCGGCGAGCAGCACGACATCGGCGGGCTGCGTATAGGTCTCGCCGCCTTTGACATAGGTGACGCCGGTGATGCGGCCGGTTCTTTGATCGACCTCCACACTGGTGACGATGGCTTGGGTGACGATCTTCAGGCGGCCCGTCGCTTGCGCTTTGGGGATCGTGCTGACCGCCGTCGAGTTCTTCGCGTGAACGGGACAGCCGCCGCGCGAACAATAGCCGTGATAAAAGCAGCCCGGCCGCCCCTCATAGGTTTGCGAATTGATCGCCGCCGGCCCCGGGAACGCCTGCCAGCCGAGCGTGCGCGCCGCACCCGCCATACGCTCGGTGAATTCGGTGCCGCGCAGCGGCGGCATCGGGTAACCGCGTTTGCGCGGGCCCTCGAAGACATTGCCGCGCGGATCGATTTTGCCGGCGATATTGCCGGCCTGACCCGAGACGCCGACCTCATGCTCGACCAGATCGTAATAGGGTTCGAGCTCTTCGAGCCCGAACGGCCAATCCTCGACGGTCGAGCCCTTGGGAATGCGCGCCGCGCCGTAACGGCGGGCCGTTTCGCTCGCCACCTTGAAGTCCCAGGGGTTGAGCCGCCAGCTCTGCGCCCAATAATGCAAAGACGTGCCGCCGACCGCATTCATCATCGGATGGAAGGCGGGCCGCTGCGAATAGGGCGCCGACGCGTTGGGCCGGTGCGTCGGAATCTCGTTGTTCGCTTTCTGCACCGATTGCGGCCAGCCGCGTACATTGTTGCGCAGCTCGTCGGGCGGAAAATCGCGGCCGGTGAGCCACGCGCCGGCCTCGATGCCGGTGACGTCCAACCCCGCGCGCGTCAACGGCAGAGCCGCGACGCCGCCGGCCGCGCCCAACCCGACAATGATGACGTCGGTTTTGGCGAGATTAGTGGCCATGGCCGCCGCCATCGCGCCCGAACATCGGCCCAAACATAGGATCGTCATAAGCCGATTGCCGGTTGGGCGCGGGCTTCGCACTCATGCGCTGGTCGTCGGCGGTCACGCCCATGCGCAGGCCCGGATAGGCGATCAGATTCCAGCCGACGAAATCCGCGTTGCCGCCATAATAAGGATCGCTGAAGGTGCCTTCGATCGTATGTGTGCGCAGGAGATTGAAGAACGTGGCCGCGTTGGGAGCAAAGCCGGTGGCGACATCCTTCTCCATATCGGTAAGCACCGCGTCCTGATCGGCGGCATTGAGCTTGGCAAAGGCGGCACCCTTTGCGCCCGACGCATAATCATCGAGTGCCGAGAGTCCGGCGGCGTAGGCGCCGCGCAAGTTCCGCAACGGACCCGCCAGCGCGCGGTCGATATAATGGGCGGCGCGTGCTTCCGTCGCGCCCGGCCCGTTTTCATCCGTCGGAATCAGCCGCGCGACGATCGCTTCGAGCGTCTCGGCTTCGGCGGCGTTGAGCGTTTCCAGTGCTTCGCGGCGCGGCGTGGCGACGACTCGCGCTTCGCCGGGCGTGGCCGGTGCGATGTTGCAGCCCGAAACGGCCACCGCGGCGCCGGCAAACCCGACCTGCTGCAATAGCCCGCGCCGCGATACGCCGGTTTCGCTTTCGGTTTTCTTGGACATTCGCAGCCCCCAAAGAAGAGGCAAACATTAGAGCATTTCGGCCCTACTCACGATGGCGGGCAGCGAGATCGCGCAGGAATTTCGCGGCCGCCGCGCCTTTCAGCGCCCTGTGCCACATGCCTTCGGCGGCCTTGTGGTGGAGCGCCAACGCCTCGGGCGCCGATGTGATCATGGCGACGCCGACGCGCACATTGGGTTCTTCGCCCAAGCGGAACGGGCTCAACGAAACAATCTGCCGGTCGGGCTGGCGGAAAATCTGGAAACCCGTATGGGGCAGCGTTTCGGGCACGATGCCTATCTGCACGCCGATGGGCTCGTCTCCCATGATGCGCGCGAAATGCTCGACCTCGGCGCGCGCGATTGCCCGGCGCTCGCGGCGGACTTTCTCCGGCAGATCGAGGCGGCCGACGAGTCCGTTGATCAGGAAGCGGGTGATTTCGGAGGCCGCGATCAGGTTCACGATGGCCGGCTGACGGCGGCGGTAATTCTCTTTGCGTTGGCGCAAGACCATAATGATCTCTTCGACCTCGGCTTCGGCGCGGGCGCGATCCTCGATATTTTCCGGGATGCTCTCTTTCAGCAGCTCGCCAAGCGTCGCGTTGAAGGCATCGGAAGCGAGCAGATAGGAAAGCGGTCCCGCCAGCACGATGATATGTTCAGCAGTCTCTTCAATTTGCCGCATGCGCTCGAAATAGGTCACGGCCGAGGCGATATATTCGACGCCGACGCCGAGCAACGTCGGCAGCGACACAGCCAAGAGATCGGCGAGCTTTTCCAGCGTGTCGATCTTCACCACTTCGCCTTTTTCGAAACGATAAAGCGCGGTGCGCGAAATGCCGATGCGTTTGGCGACCTCTTCCGCCGACAGGCCGGAGCCGAGGCGGAACGCCTTCAACCGATGGCCGATATCGTCATAGCGCGGGGGCACGGGCGGTCTCCCTTTGTGCGGACCCTATCATCGCCACGATTTGCCCGGGCGCAATCGGCACGCACCCGATCCTCACAGCGAAAGGGGCGAGCGCATCCTCGATGGCCGAGATGATGGCGGGGGCGGCCGGCAGCACGCCGCATTCGCCGACGCCCTTGACGCCCAACGGATTGAGCGGGGAAGGCGATTCCATGTGCAGGGTTTCGATATGGGGCGTTTCCGTCGCCCCGATCAGAAGATAGTCGGCGAAATTCGCCGTCACCGGCTGGCAGGATTCATCGAAGCCCATATATTCAAAGAGCGCGTTGCCGATGCCGTGGGCGACGCCGCCGATAATCTGCCCGTCCACGATCATCGGATTGATGATGCGCCCGCAATCATGGGCGATGACAAATTTCAGGATTTTGACGGCGCCGGTTTCTGCATCAACCTCGACGATTGCCGCCGCCGCGCCATTGGCGAAGGCCATCTCGTCGCGGACGAAAGACGCCGTAGCCGCGAGCCCGGGCGAAACGCCGCCGGGCAGCGCGAGGCCGGGAATTCCGGCGACGGCGCGCGCGATGTCGCCCAGCGCGATGCGCGTCTTGGGCTTCGCGCGTATCTGGACAGCATCGCCGTCGATGTCCAATTCGTCGGCTGCGACGTTGAGGAGTTTGCTCGCGATCAACAGCGCCTTCTCGCGGACCTCGATGGCGGCAAGATGGGCGGACGACCCCGCCATCACCGCCTGCCGACTGTTGAAGCCGCCTATGCCCATCGGGATCGCCGCCGTGTCGCCCGAGATGACCGCGATGTTGTGGATGGCGCCGCCCAATTGCTCGGCGACGATCTGGGCCAGCATCGTCTTGGTGCTTTGGCCCATCGCGGCGGCGCCCGAACTGACATGGATTTTTCCCGATGCGGCGATCCGCACGCTGACGGGCTCGAACGGCCCGCGCCCCGTGCCTTTGACGAAATTGGCGAGACCGATGCCGATATGGCGGCCTTTGCTGCGCGCCGCTTTCTGGGCCACGGGAAAATCGCGCCAGCCCACGGCTTCGAGCACCATGGCCTGGCATCGCGGATAATCGCCGGAATCGAGCACCACCTGCATTCCGCCGCGGCTTTTCAGAGGCTTGGCGTAAGGCATCTTCGCTGCCGTGATCAGATTGCGGTTGCGCACCTCGGCACGGTCGATCTTCAATTCGCGCGCCACGCGGTCGAGCAGGCGCTCCATCGCGAAGCAGCCTTGCGGCTGGCCGGCGCCGCGCACCGGCGTCACCGGCACCTTGTTGGTGAGAGCAAGCTTCACATTCAAGGAAAAAGCCGGCACCTCATAGGGCAGCGTCACCGTCTGCGCCGATTCATAAGGAAGGTTCACGCCGCGCGCCGTATAGGCGCCATGTTCGTGTATCAGCGCGCCGCGAATGCTGAGGATGCGCGCGTCCTTATCGACCGCGATTTCGATGTCCCAAAATTGGTCGCGCTCCTGCGTGGACGCGACGAAATGCTCGCGCCGGTCCTCGATCCATTTGACAGGGCGTTCCATCAGGATGGCGGCCAGCGTCACCGCGACATCCTCGGGATAGAAGATCAGCTTGGGCCCGAAGCCACCGCCGACCTCGGGCGTGATGACGCGCACGCGCGTCTCGTCCCAGCCGAGTATATCGGAGAGCAGCGTCCGCGCCGTGTGCGGCGTCTGGGTCGAGCTCCACAACGTCACGCGGTCTTCGAGCGTGTCGTAACGCGCCACCGCAGCCCGGCATTCGATGCTGTGACCACCGCCGCGATGCTGATAAAGCTGCTCTTTGAACACATGGGCTGCTGCGGCGAACGCCGCATCGGCATCGCCATAGGCGACGTCGAATTCCGCCAGCAGATTGTGGGGCGCCGCGCGGTGGACCTTCGGCGATCCCGGCTCCAACGCGCGGCGGGCATCGGCGATTGCAGGGACCGGCTCGTAGTCCACTTCGACGAGCGAAGCCGCGTCCTCGGCGACATAGCGGTTGTCGGCGATGACAATGGCGATGGGTTCGCCGACATGGACGACCTCATCGCCTGCGAGCACGGGACGATTGACGTCCTGGCGATAGCTCGCGCTCGGCAAGCCGACGATCAGCCGGTCGAGCTTCAGATGGGGCGCGAAATCGGCCGCCGTGAAGACCGCATGAACGCCCGGCAGCGCCAGGGCCGCATCCTTATCGATCCCACGAATAATGGCATGACCATGCGAGCTTCGGACGAACGAAGCGTGCAGGAGGCCGGGCAATCTTAAGTCGTCGGCGAAGCGCGCGACGCCCCTCAGCAATGGGAGGTCTTCGAGACGCCCGACGCGATTGCCGAACGACCCCACGAAATTATTTGGCGTCGCGCAGGCGCTTGGCGGCGTCGAGCGCGGCGGCGACGATGCCTTGATAGCCGGTGCAGCGGCAGAGATTGCCCGAAATTCCGATGCGCACTTCCTGTTCGGTGGGATCGGGATTGTCGCGCAGGAATTCGATCAAGGTCGTCAACATGCCCGGCGTGCAGAAGCCGCATTGCAGGCCGTGATTGTCGCGGAAGGCTTCCTGCAGCGGGTGCAGCTCATCGGCCGATGGCGCGATGCCTTCGACGGTGAGGATCTCGTGGCCGTCCGCCTGCACCGCCAGCATCAGGCAGGAGCGCGCCGAAAGGCCGTCGAACAAAATCGTGCAAGCCCCGCACACGCCGTGCTCGCAGCCGAGATGCGTGCCGGTGAGGCCGAGCTGCTGGCGCATGAAATCGGCCAGCGTGAAGCGGACTTCGACTTCTTCCTTGTAGGTCTTGCCGTTGATGGTGACGGTAATGTTGCGCGTATCGCCGCTCATGCCCGGCCTCCCACGCGCCCATGCGCGGCCATCAGCGCGCGGCGCGACATCACGGTGGCCAGATGCTGGCGATAATTCGCCGGCGCATGCACGTCTTCGAGAGCGTCCATCTTGCGACACTCTTCGCAGGCGGCGCGGAACACATCTTCCGACGCGATCTGTCCGACCAGCGCCTTTTCGACATCGCGCATCCGCGTCGGCACCTTGGAAACGCCGCCGATGGTCAGCGAGGCGCGCGTGATCTTGCCATTGGCATCTTCTTCGAGCAGCGCCGCCGCCGAAGCGATGGCGAAATCGCCATGCCGGCGGGAGAATTCGACAAAGCCATGGCCGTGGCCTTGCGGCCAAGCGGGAATGCGGATGCCGATCAGCAATTCGTCGGGCTCGATCGCCGGCGTCATGTAGCCGGCGGGAAAATCCGCCATCGCGATGTCGCGGTTGCCCTTGGGTCCGGCCACCGTGACGGTCGCGTCGAGCGCCAGCGCCACGGTCGGAATTTCCGCCGACGGATCGAGATGGCAGAGCGAGCCGCCCACCGTGCCGCGATTGCGCGTCTGGCGGTGGCCGACATTCAGGATCGCTTCTTTGATCAGCGGATGGCGCTTGGCCACCACATCGGAGAATTCGAGATCGCGCTGGCGCGTCATGGCGCCGGCCATCAGCGCGCCGTTCTCCTCGCGCAAATAGGACAGCGCCGTGATCTTGTTGAGATCGATCACATTGTCGGGCAGCACGTAACGCATGTTGAGCATCGGCATCAGCGATTGCCCGCCGGCCAGCAGCTTGGGGTTCTCAAGCCTGCTCAACAGCCCGACCGCGTCGGACACCGTTTCGGGATCGTGATAGTGAAAAGGAGGCGGTTTCATATCGGGGGCTTTCTATCAGCCACGAGGCAAAATAGCAGCAAATTTCGCTTTGATGCGCTCGTCCAAAGGCTGGGAATTGCGCACCACCGGCGGGAATGTGGCCTTCCGCGACCAGGGTATGCAGGCATCGATCACCACACGCGAATTGCGCCGGTCGTTCTCGCTGTAAACCATCGGATCGAGCACCGTGCTCCAGCAGCCCTTCAGCACCTCCAGCCCCTCGCGCGGATCGAAGCGCGTACACATGGCCCAGATGACCTTGTCCATGTCGGCGGGGTCGATGTCGTCGTCCACCACAACCACGAAGCGGTTGGCATAGGCGCCCGCGTGACATTGCGAGGCGATGAGGCCCGCCTGTTTGGAATGCCCGCCATAGAGCTGTTTGATCGCGACGGTCAGCCATAGGCGGCTGCCGCCCGCTTCATGCGCCCATACGCCCTTCACTTCGGGGATGCCGGCGGCTTCCAACTGATTCCACACCGCGCCCGAACGATAGGTGCCGCGATAGAAGGAATCATCGTCCGGCGGCACGCCCGGAATGGCGCCCATCAGGATCGGGTTGTTGCGATGCATGAAGGTCTCGATGCGGATGGCCGGTTCCTTCTTCAGCCCGCCCGCGTAATAGCCGGTCCACTCGCCGAGCGGGCCTTCCTTGATGAGATCGTTCGGGTAGATGAATCCCTCGAAGGCGATTTCGGCATGCGCCGGAATCGGCAGGCCCGTCTTCGGACCGTGGATCACTTCGACCGGCTCGCCGAGCAGACCGCCCGCCGCGTCATATTCATTCTTGCCATAGGGGATTTCGAGACCGGCGATCATAAAGAGGGTCGGATGCATGCCGCAGACGACGGCCACGGGGCACGGTTCGCCCTTGTCGTGATAGCTTTTCATGATGAGATCGCCGTGCTTGCCCTTGGAGCACATGATCGAGGCGACGTTCTTCTCTTGGGCCTGCACGCGATAGGCGCCGTAATTGATCCAGCCCGTATCGCGATGCTTCATCACCACCATGTCGCCGGTGCCGATGTAATAGCCGCCGTCGAGCTCGTGCCAGCGCGGAACCGGAATTTTGAAGATGTCGATGTCGGCGCCCGAGCTGACATTCTCCAGCACCGCGCCGCCATTGACCTGGCGCGGCGGGATCATCTTCGCTTCCTTCATATAGCGGCGCCAATAATGCACCAGCTCGATGGCGCTGGAATCGGCCGGGTTGCCCAGCGTCAGATGAATGCGCCGGATCGAGGTGAGGATGTTGGCGATGACGCGATGGCCGGATGGATAGCCGGGCACGTCGTCGAACAGCACCGCCGGATTGCCCGTCTTGCGCTGATAGAAATCGACGATGCCGCCGATCTCTTCCTCGCGGTCGGCGCCCGAGACGTGCTGGACTTCGCCCGCCGCCTCCATCATCGCGATCCAGCTTCTCAAATCCTGCTTGGTCAAAATGTCCTCCCTGGATCGTGCATTCTAGCGCTGGCCGCTTCCGACCGCATCGGCAACGCGGGAAAATCCGTCTTTTCTGAGACAGGCGGCGAGCTCGCGCTTGATGCGGTTGGCAAGGCTCGTACCCTGAAACACCAGCGCCGAATAGACCTGCACCAGCGAAGCCCCGGCCCTGATCTTGGCATAGGCGTCCGCCCCGCTGGCGACACCGCCGCAGCCGATCAGCGTAATGCGCCCGCCCGTCAGCCGGTAGATTTCGGCAAGGCACGCAGTGGCCGGCGCCAGCAAAGGCGCGCCCGACAGGCCGCCTGCTTCTTTTTGGTCGCGGCTTTTCAGCGAGGCGGGCCGGTCGATCGTGGTGTTGCCGATAATGAGGCCGTCGATGCCGGTCGCCAGCGCCACTTCGGCGATGTCGCGCATCTGTTCACTGGTGAGGTCGGGGCCGACCTTGGCGAGGAGAGGCGGTTTTTTCTTCCCCGCCATCACGCGATCGCGCGCGGCAAGCACGCGCTTCAGCAGATCCTCGATGGGCGCGCGCATCTGCATCGCGCGCAGGCCAGGCGTGTTTGGGGATGAGATATTGCAGACGAGATAATCGGCAAGGTTTGCTACCTTCTCGATGCCGGCGACATAATCGGCGGCGCCGTCCTCGGTCTCTTTGTTCTTGCCGACATTGGCGCCGACGATGCCCTTGCGCGGCCGCGCGGCCAGCCTTCGCGCGAAGGCATCGACGCCGCCGCTGTTGAAACCAAGCCGGTTGATAACGGCATCGTCCTCGCTAAGGCGGAACAGGCGCGGCTTCGGATTGCCGGGTTGCGGGCGTGGAGTCACCGTGCCCGCTTCCGTGAAGCCGAAGCCGACGGACAGCATCGCATCGACGACCCGCGCATCCTTGTCGAAGCCGGCGGCCATGCCGATGGGATTGGCGAAGCGCAGTCCAAGCACATCGGTGGCGAGAATGGGATCGTTGGGTTCGGGGCGCGCCCCCACGAGCCCGTGCTCCAGCGCGAACAAGGCCGCGTGATGCGCCGTCTCGGGCGGTAGCGTGTAAAGCGCGGAGAGCGCGAGACGGTCCAAGGTTTTCATTTGCTGCCGAACAGACGCCGGATGGCATTGGAGAGAACTTTGAGCATCAGCGAAAAACCGGAGATCGGTTTGGCCGCGGCGGGCTCTGCCTGTCGTCCGCCCGATGCCGTTCCACCGCTCGGCGCGAGCTGTGCTTTCAAACTGTCGGCGAATTGGCCGATCAATTGCGACGCCACGTCCTGGATCATTCCGCTCGCGCGGCCATATTGCGCGACGGCGCCCGACAGAGTGAGGTCGGTCTTCACCACGACGCGCGAACCGCCCGGCACCGCTTCGATATGGAAATCGACCGTCGCATTGGCGCCGCCGCGCCCCTTTGAATCCTTGCCTTGCGCTTTGACGCGGGCCTTGCGTGCGGTTTCGTCGATTTCGGTGAATTTCACCTGGCCGGCGAAGGACAGCGCGACCGGCCCGAGCTTCACCGACACTTTGCCGGCATAGGTGTCCTTGTCGACCACGCCCGTCAGCTCCGCGCCCGGCATGCAGGGCGCGATACGCGGAATGTCCATCAGCGTCTTCCATGCCTCTCGCGGCGGCAACGGCACTTCGAAGCTGTTGTTGATTTCCATTTCAGTGCGGCGCTCCGAGCTGCTGGAAGACCCAACGCGCCGCCGCGATCAGCGTCTCGTCGTCATAGAGGCGCGCGATCAGCTGGATGCCGACGGGCAGACCATTGGGACCTTTATGCGTCGGCAGCGTGATCGTCGGCACATGCAGCGCCGTCCAGAATTCCTGGAATTTCGGATCGCCGGTGGTCGTGAATCCTTTGGGCGCTTCGCCGGTGGCGGTGGGCGCCAGCAGGACATCGCAATCGCCGAACAATTCGGGGATCTGATCGCGGCAGGTTTTGATGCGGCTCAGCGATTGCGTGTACCGCGTTTGTGGGATCGAAAGCCCTTCTTCGATCTGGCGCGTCAGGCCGGCGCTGATAAGGGCGCGGTTGGTGGCCCATTCATGCGCCATGGCGCGGGCGCGTTCGTAGGGGTTGATGATCGTGCGCGCCTCGGCCAGCGCGTCGAAGCTTGCGGGGATCGATACATCCTGGAATTTCGCGCCCGCTGCGGCGAGGCGCTTGGCGGCATCTTCCACCGCGTGTTTGGTTTCGGCGCTGGCGTCATCCCAGAGATGCGTGCGGCAGAGACCGATGCGCGGCGGCGTATCGCGTGCCGGCGTGGGCTTACGCCCCGTCAGCACGCTCGCGACCAGATCGGCATCGTCGATATCGCGCGCGATGAGTCCGATCGTGTCGCGGCTTTCGGCGGCGAATTTGATGCCCTGGCGGCTGACGATGCCGTAGCTCGGCTTGTAACCGACGAGTCCGCAGAACGAGGCGGGGCGCAAGACCGAGCCGCCGGTCTGCGTGCCGAAAGCGATCGCGACCATGGAATCGGCAACCGAAGCCGCCGAGCCGCTTGACGAACCGCCGGGCGTGCGGTCGAGGTCGAACGGATTGCGCGTCACGTTCGGCGTCAGCCCGGCGAATTCGCAAGTGATCGTTTTCCCCAGGATCACTGCGCCGGCGCTGCGCACCAGAGCGACGCAAGACGCATCGCCTGCGGTACGGTTCTCCTTGTATATGGGCGAGCCCATATCGGTCGGCATGTCGGCCGTGTCGATGATGTCCTTGACGCCGATGGGCACGCCGGCAAGCGGACCTTTATTGGACGCGGAATCGCGTTGGCGCGCTTGTTCCAGCGCAAGCTTGGGATCGATATAGGCCCAGGCCTTCACCTGTTTGTCGCGCGCCTCGATGCGTTCGAGGCAGGCGCGCGTCACGGCTTCGGCGGTGAATCGCCCCGCCTTTACGCCGTCAGCGATCTTACCGGCCGTAAGCTCGTTGAGGCGCGCCGTCATCGCGTCACGATTTCGCCGCGCGTGCGGCGGCGGTTCCTGCGATCTTGCCGAACACCGAACCCGAAGTGAGGCCGGTGCCGCCTGGATAGTTGAAATAGAAAATGCCGCCGACCAACTCACCCGCCGCGTAGAGACCATTGATGGGACGATAATCGAGGTCGATCACCTGACCGTCATTGCCGATGCGCAAGCCGCCGAAAGTGAAGGTGACGCCGCAGGTGACCGCGTAGCCTTCGAAGGGCGGGGTATCGATGGTGTTCGCCCAATTCGATTTTGGAACGGCAAGGCCGTTCGTCCCGCGGCCGTCCTTGATGTTGGGATTGAACGGCACATCCTGGCGCACGGCCTTGTTGTATTCGGCGATCGTCTTCACGAATTCGCCTGCGTTCACGCCGTCGAGCTTGCCCGCCAGTTCCTCGATCGTGTTTGCAACAACCTTGGTGCATTGGCGGATATTGTATTCGTCGCGCTGCAGATGCTTGGTCTTCTTGTCCCAGATCTGCCAGGCGAACTGGCCCGGCTGTTCCAGCACGACGCGGCCATATTTGGCGTAAGTGTAATTGCGGAAATCGGCGCCTTCATCGACGAAGCGCTTTCCCGTCGCGTTGACCAGAAGCGCGAAGGGATAGGAATGTTTCTGGAACTGATCGCCGACCGCGAGATCGCCGAATTCGGGCGCGTTCATTTCCCATTGCACGGCGTGGCAGCCCGACCAATTGCCGTAAGGCGAGGCGCCAATGTCGAGCGCCATGCGGATACCCTGGCCGGTGTTGAAACGCGAGCCGCGTACCTTGGCCAAATCCCAGCCGGGGCCGAGATAGCGCGTGCGCCATTCGGCATTGGCCTCGAAGCCGCCGGACGCGAGCACGACGGCGCGGCCTTTGATCTCTTCGATGGTGTCGCCGTGTTTGACGCGCACGCCCGATACGCGCGCGCCGTCGTAAATCAAATTGGTCGCCCGCGTGCCGTAGCGGATTTCGATGCCGTGCTTCTTGCCGGAATCCGTCATCATGGCAACGAGACCCTCGCCGCCACCGACGGTTTCGACCGTCAACCCGCCCCAGAATTTGAAGCGCCCCTCGATCTTGAACGCCTGGCGTCCATAGATCGGCACGAAGCGGATGCCCTTTTCGCGCATCCAGATCAGCGTATCGAGGCTCTTGGTGACCAACAGCTCGCAGAGATTGGGATCGGTGCGGAACTGGGTGACGCGGGCCATGTCGTCGAAGAACTGGTCCTGCGTGTAGGTACCGAAATCGGTGGTGTCGATTTCCGCCTGGCTCAGATCGGGGACCAGCGCCTTGATGTCGTCGGTGCCATTATAGACGACGCGCATCGCGCCCGCGGTGAAGCGGCTATTGCCGCCGGATTCTTCCTGCGGGGCTGCTTCGAGCATGAGCACCGAAGCGCCCTCTTCGCGCGCGGCGAGCGCTGCGCAATAGGCGGCATTGCCGCCGCCGACGATGATGACGTCCCAATCCTTCATGCTAACCGCCCGCTCCCGCCGTACCGCCATGGGCCTTCGACCAACCGCGCGGATCGCGCATGAAGGCCTCGACCTCGTTCAATTTCGCCGCTTCGAATTTCCCGCTCGCCTTGGCGACGGCGAGCACATCCCACCAGGTGGCGAGCGCATGATGCGTGACGCCGAGATCGGTGAGCAGCTTCAGCCCTTCGGGGAAGATGTCGTAATAGAAGACGACGAAGGTGTGATCGCATTTGACGCCCGCTTTGCGCAGCGCGTTGATGAAATTGACCTTGCTGCCGCCGTCGGTGGTCATGTCTTCCACCAACAGCACGCGGCTACCCTCTTTGACCTCGCCCTCGATCTGGGCGTTGCGGCCGAAGCCCTTGGGAGCTTTGCGCACATATTGCATTGGCAGGCCAAGCCGGTCCGCCATCCAGGCAGCGTAGGCGATGCCCGCCGTCTCGCCCCCCGCCACCGCATCGAAGGCTTCAAAGCCAACATCGCGCGCCAGCGTCGAGGCGCCGAAATCCATCAGCGCATTGCGGATGCGCGGGAATGAAATCGGCCGCCGGCAATCGGTGTACACGGGGCTCGCCAACCCCGAGGTGAAGATGAAAGGCTTGTCCTGGTAGAAGCGCACGGCCTCCACTTCGAGAAGCATTTTCGAGGTCAATTCGGCGATTGTCTTTTTGTCGGCGAAGCTCGGTGTTTGCATCTTTGAATGTGCTCAGCTCAATGGGCGGTGACTTTCCACGAAATCTTCTCGCCGCCGCGATGGACGAGAGCGCGCTCTTCTCCGTCGACCCTGATGTCTTCGGGCGCGGTCCAGGTTTGGCGCTCCAGCGTGATGGTCTCGGCGTTGGGCGGCAGGCGGTAATGTTTCGGCCCGTTCAATGAAGCGAAAGCTTCGAGTTTGTCCAGCGCATTTTCTTCGGCGAAGACCTGGGCATAGCTTTCGATGGCGACAGGCGAATTGAACAACCCTGCGGCGCCCACGACGTTCAATTTCCGCGTCACCGGATGGGGCGCGGAATCGGTGCCGAGGAAATAGCAGGAGGCCCCGCTGGTCGCGGCTTTACGCAACGCGTCGCGGTCTTCACGGCGTTTGATGACCGGCATGCAATACATATAGGGCCGGTTGCCGTAGCCCAGCCAATCGGTGCGCGTCAGCATCAGATGATAGGGCGTGATGGTGCCGCCCATTTGCGGCGCATGATCGCGCACGAATTGGACGCCTTCGCGCGACGACAAATGCTCCAGCACCATGCGAAGCCCTGGAAAATCGCGCGTCATCGGTTCGAGCCGGCGCTCGATGAACACTGCCTCGCGGTCGAACACGTCGATCGCAGGGTCCGCTTCCTCGCCATGCATGAGGAAGCTCATGCCTATCTTTTCCATGCGCGCGAGCACGCGGCGGATTTTCTGAAAATCGGTGACGCCATGGGCGGAATTCGTCGTCGCATTGGCGGGGTACATCTTCACCGCGGTGAACACGCCCTCGCGAAACCCGGTCTCGATTTCGTCGGGATCGGTGTCGTCGGTCAGATAGCACGTCATCAGCGGCTTGAAGGTCGAGCCTTCCGGCAAAGCCGCGATCACGCGGTCGCGATAGGCTTCGCCGTCCTTTACCTTGAGCACCGGCGGCAACAGATTGGGCATCACGATCGCCCGGCCGAAATGCTTCGCCGTGAACGGCAGCGAGGCTTTCAGCATGGCGCCGTCGCGCACATGCAGGTGCCAATCGTCCGGCTTTGTGATGGTGATGCGGTCGGTCATTTCCTAACGGGCATTCCTACTCTGCTGCGCTCAGCACGAACGTCTTGTGGCCCTGGCCGATGGGCGCGGCGGCCGCATCGAAGGTCTCCGCGATCTTGTCATCGATCATGGCGCCGGTGAGATCGGCGACGCGCGCGAAGCCGCGGCTTTGGCACCAGGCTTCCAGATCGTCGATCATGCCGGTCAGCGCCGACGGGTTGCGGAAGATGAGATAACCGAGCATCACCGCGGACGCGCCGGCCAGCATATATTCGACCACGTCTTCGACCTTGACGATGCCGCCGCAGCCGATCACCGGGATCTTCACCTTCTGCGACACTTGATGGACCATGCGCATGATGATCGGCTTCACGCCCGGGCCCGATATGCCGCCGAATTTGTTGCCGATGGCGGGGCGGAACGTGTCGATGTTGATCTTCAGGCCCAGCAGCGTGTTGGAGACCACCAGCGCATCGGCGCCCGCGCTTTCTGCCGCCTGCCCGATCGCCACCACGTCGCCGGCATTGGGCGAGAGCTTCACCCAGACGGGCTTATCGGTGGCGGAACGGATGCGCTTGACGACGTTGAAGGTGTGATCCTCATGCATCGCGAAATTGCCGCCGCCCGGATTGCGCGTCGGGCAAGAGATGTTCACCTCGACCACATCGACATCGGGATGACCGCCGACCTCGCGCGTCATCGCCTCGAAATCTTCCGCCGTCGTCGCCGAGATCGAGCCGACCAGCGGCGGCGTGAAACGCGCGTAATCGGGCACCTGATGTTCGAGGAAATATTCGATGCCCTTGGTGGGCAGACCGATCGAATTGATCATGCCGCATTCGAGCTCGGCGACGCGCGGCGGCGGATTGCCGATGCGGTATTCGCGCGACACGGTTTTCGCCACCAGCGCGCCAAGCCGATTCACATCGACAATCTGCGCGATGTCGGTCGAGAAGCAGCCCGAGGCCGGCATGATCGGATTCTTGAGGTGGGTTCTGCCGATTTTGACGGAAAGATCTACCATCCGACGCACTCCTGAAGATCGAACACCGGGCCTTCGATGCAGACCCGGCGCAGTTCCTTGTGACCATTGACCTCGAAGGTACGCACGCACACGTAGCAAGGCCCGAGCCCGCAGGCCATGATCTGCTCCATCGCCACTTGGCCCAGAATGCCGTGCTTGGCGCCGAGCTCCTTCATCAGGAAGAGCAGGCGGTTGGAGCCGCACGTATAGAAGGCGTCCGCTTTCTTGGCCGCGATCAGGCGTTCCAGAAGGCTGCGGACATTTGCGATGTCGCTGCTGCCGTCGCTATCGAGCACTTTGACGACGTCGCCGCATTTGCCGAAGAGATCGTCCGTCATCACCAGATCAGGGCTGCGGGCCGACAGGATCGCCGTCACCCCCACCCCATTTTCGGCCGCCATTTGCGAGATCGGTCCCATGGTGGCGAGCCCGACGCCGCGCCCCAAGACGACGATGTTCTTCGCCCCCGGCGGAAGCGAGAAGCCGACACCCAGCGGGCCCACCAGATTGCACGCCTGGCCTGGAATGAAGGTCGCCATGCCGCGGGTGCCGCGGCCGACGCATTTGTAGAGGAACTCGAGCCGGCCCCCTTCGCGGTCGATCCGGTAGACGCTCTGGGGCCTTCTCAGCCACAGATCGCCGTCATCGGGGCTGGGGCAGAGGATGTTGAAAAACTGGCCCGGCCTGGCCTTCAAAGCCTTCGGCGAGGCCGTCACGATCAGATGCTTGTATTCCGGATTGACCCACTCATTGGAGATCACCCTTGTCAGGGTCTCCTCGGCCGGAATATGGGGAAGATCGGCTTCCTTGCCCCCGCCCACCACCACCGGGTGCGTAGCAAATGCAATCTTTTGCATAGGTTTTTTGCTCGTTTGGACTCGTCTTTCTTCTATTCAACCGGGGGCGTGTTCAAAAATCAATATATTTCCTAATTTTGGCACAGTAGAATATCTCACCAATACCCCTCCCCCCGGTGTTTGCAACGCCAGAAGCCAAAAAATACAACTACTACAATGAGATATATCTCATCGTGGGCGCACAATTACGGGGCAATTACGGCCCATTATGCGCCGTGCCCCTTTGCGGCCAGCTTCGCCTGCACCGTAGAGATGGGGACGTGCCGGGCGCTGCGCCAGCCTGACTTCTTGACCCCCTTAAGCCCTAGTGCGAGCTTGAAAACACAGCCATTCAACATAAGGACTTTGAAGCCATGAGCGGACCCACAGCCAAAGAAGGCGCCCGGGCCGAGGAAGCAGCGCCCATCGGCCACAATGCCGAGCCGGTGGTGTGGGAGCGCTGGCAGCGCAAGCGCACCTTCGTCCGGGCGCTGGAAGGCACCTATTCCTTCCTCACCAAGGAGCTGCTGGACGCGCCCCGCGTCATCTCATCCAAAAGCATTCCCTGGAAGGGCGGTCCCAATCTCTACGGCAAGCATCCGGTGGCGCCGGGCGCCGCCGCCAAGATCACGCAGGCCATCGAATGTCACGTCGAGGCCTATGCGCCGGGCGCCTACAGCCAGAAACACGGGCATCTGAATTCGGCCTGCTTCTACATCCTCAAGGGGCGCGGCCACGACATCCATGACGGCAAGCACATTCCCTGGAAAGCGGGCGATGTGATGTTCGTCGAGAATGGCTGCGTGCATCAGCATTTCAACGACGATCCCGACAACGAGGCGCTCCTGCTCGTGTTCAAGGCGAAGCCGTTGTTCCTATTCATGCACCTGCTCTATCAGAAGATGATCTCCTATCCTCCCAACGAGCTGCCGAAAGGCCACGAGGATTGGATGCCGCCGAGCTATCTGTAAAAAATCAGCACCGGAGCCTTACAATGAAAGTCCTAGAAGAACGCGACGTCGCGCATGTCGGCGACAAGAGCTGCACCTTCCGCACCGACGACATCAAGAATTCCGCCGAGTACCGGCGCATGTATGAGCACGCCTTCAACGTGATCAGCGCCGAGGACCAACCCTTCGAACATTCGCCTGACGGTCTCATCAAGCATCTCGTCCATGAGAAGATGGGCACCCGCGAACATTGCGTCGATGCCTATATGCAATTCCTCGCCCCCGGTGGGAGCACCGGCAAGCACCGGCACATGTGGGAAGAAGTGGTGTTCGTCGCCGAAGGCTCCGGCTACGATCTGCATTGGGATCTGAAGTTCGATTGCATCGATCAATATCAATGGGATTGGGAAATCGAGCCGCGCAAGAACGAATGGATGCGCGGCGATTTCATCTACATCCCGCCCTTCTCGATCCATCAGCATTTCAATACCGGCAAGGATGAAGTTCGCCTCATCGTGATCAGCAACCGCATCGTCAAGTCGATGGGCTTCAACTGGCTCGATCAGGTGGAGAACGCGCCGGGGGCGTAAGCACCAAACCATCGCGTAACGCCGCCATCACGCGCCTGTGTTGCAAGCCGGTGATGCGCGCGTCGTAAGTAGCGTTACCGGCTGCGGTGCTGCCGCTGTTCCATATGAGGCTCGCTTGCAGCGGGCCCGACCGAGGGGGAAATACAGGCCCGATGGAAGGCCAATTGGATATGGCGCTCCAAGCGCTGCAGACGCTGATGGAGCCGCATCGTCTGTCTATTCTTGTGTTCGGCGTGCTGCTCGGGCTTGCCATCGGCGTGATGCCGGGGCTCGGCGGCGTCGTCGCCTTGGCCGTGCTGATTCCCTTCACCTACAACATGGATGCGCCGTCGGCTTTCGCGCTGCTGTTGGGCGTCGCCGCGGTCACCACCACTTCGGATTTGATACCGGCGGTCTTGTTCGGTGTGCCAGGTACTGTAGGCGCCGCGGCAACCGTCATCGACGGCCATGCGCTGGCGCAAAAGGGCCAGGCCGGACGCGCCTTCGGCGCCGGCTTCGTCTCGGCAGCCTTAGGCGGGGTATTCGGCGCCTTCGTGCTCGCCCTTGCCGTGCCCCTGTTGCAGCCCATCATGCTCGCCATCGGTTCGCCGGAGCTACTCGCCTTCAGCATATTCGGACTTTCGATGGTGGCGACGCTTTCGGGCCGCGCGCCGCTGAAAGGTCTTGCCGGCGCCGGCATCGGGCTGATGATCTCGATGGTCGGCTCGGGCACGCAGACGGGCACGCTGCGCTGGACCTTCGACCAGCTCTATCTGTTCGACGGCGTACCGCTCATTCCAGTGACCCTCGGCCTCTTCGCGCTTCCCGAACTTGCCGATCTCGCCATCAACCGCCGGCGCATCGCCCGCGAGGTGATGGGCAATGTCAGTCTCTCCAGCCAATGGGAAGGCGTACGCGACGTCGGCCGCAATTGGTGGCTGGTGATCAAGTGCAGCGGGCTCGGTACTATCCTCGGAGCGGTGCCCGGCATCGGCTCGGCCGTGATCGATTGGATCGTCTACGGCTATGCCGCGCGCACGGAGAAGAACGCCGAGACCTTCGGCTCAGGCGACATCCGCGGCGTGATCGCGCCGGAAGCGGCGAACAACGCCAAAGAGGGCGGCCATCTGGTGCCGACCATCGCGTTCGGCGTGCCGGCCGGCGCTTCGATGACGCTGCTGCTCGGCGCCTTCCTGCTGCACGGGTTGACGCCCGGTCCCGACATGCTGGGACGCAATCTCGACATCACCTATTCCATCATCTGGAGCCTGACGCTCGCCAATGTGATGGGCGGGATGATCTGCCTTCTCGGCGCGCGTCATCTCGCGAAATTCGCCGAGATGAAACACGAGACGCTTCTGCCCCTCGTCATGCCGATCGTCTTCGTCGCCACCTTCCAGGCGACGCGGAGCTGGGGCGATCTTTATTCGCTGCTCATCTTCGGCGTCATCGGCTGGATCATGAAGCGGCTCGGCTGGCCGCGTCCGCCGATGGTTCTGGGCTTCGTGATCGGGCCCATTTTCGAGCGCTATCTTTTCCTCTCCAACGAAATCTACGGCTATAGCTGGCTGATGCGCCCTGTCGTGATCGTCATCGGCGTGGTCATCGCCTGGGCGCTGTACCGCCCGCTCAGCCAGACGGTGAAGCATCTCGCACAGGAATTCCGCCATCTCGACCGCACGACCATCAAGGTCGGCCCCGGAGCCTGGTTCACGGGCGTATGGATGGTGGTCGCCGTCGCCGCCCTCATCACCTCATCGAGCTGGCCGGAAGTCGAACAGATCGTGCCGCGCACCGCCTGCTGGGCGGCGCTCATCGCGGGATCGCTCAATCTCGTCACGGAATTGTTCGGCGGCTACCGGCCCAAGGCCGCGGCCGGCGACAGCCACGATCTGCCGCCGACCGATACGCCGCTGGAGCCGGCGGTCATGCTCAGGCGCGCGGCGGAATTCTTCGGCTGGCTGGCCGGATTCATCCTGCTCGCCGGCCTGTTCGGCTTCCTGCCCGCCATCGGCCTGTTCGTCTTCGTGTTCATGAGCATAGGCTTCAAGCAGCCGCTTCTACGCTCGGCGATTTTCAGCCTTTGCATGGCGCTGTTCTGCTACGGCGTGTTCGACCGCGGCCTGCATGTGCCTTGGCCGCAAGCGGTGCTCGGCGATATCTGGCCCGCTTTGCGCGAATATAGCGGCTTGATGTAGCCTGACGGCTACGCAAGAGAGGTTGGTTATGATGTTGCGTACTCTCCTTGGGCTCGGCGCGGCGCTGGCCGCGATTTTCGCGACGCCTGCGGCGGCAGCGCCGGCGGCCGATCCGGTCGCCGCTTTCTATAAGGGCAGAACCGTCCAGGTGCTGATCGGCTTCTCGCCGGGCGGCGGCTACGACATCTATGCGCGCACCCTGGCGCGGCACATGGGCAAGCATATTCCCGGCAATCCGACCATGGTGCCGCAGAACATGCCGGGCGCCGGCACGCTGAAAGTCGCCAATTACATCTACAATGTCGCGCCCAAGAACGGCACCGTGATGGGCACCTTCGCGCGCGGCATTCCTATGGAGCGCCTGCTCGGCCGCACGGAAGGGCAGCAATTCGACGCCACCAAATTCACCTGGATCGGCAGCGTCACCGACGAGCCCTCCGTCTGCGTGTTCTGGCATCAGTCCGGCATCCGCACCTGGGAGGACATGAAGACGAAGCCGTGGAAAGTCGGCGGCTCGGGCATCACCTCCGATCTCGACATCTACGCCAATGTTCTGCGCAACATGTTCAAGCTGCCGGGGCGTTTGATCAGCGGCTTTCCCGGCGGCCAGGAAGTGCTGCTCTCGATGCAGCGGCGCGAAGTGGACGGCCGCTGCAATTGGTCATGGTCGAGCCTGATCTCCCGAGACAAATACATGCTCGACCAGAAGCTCATCAATATTCCGATCCAGCTCGGCGTCGAGAAGAACCCCGACCTTCCCAACGTGCCGCTGGTATTGGACCTGACCGACGATCCTAAGGAGAAAGCGGCGCTCCGGCTGATCTTCTCGCGCCAAGTGATCGCGCGGCCCTTCGCGGCGCCGCCGGGCATTCCGGCCGACCGGGCCAAGGCGTTGCGCGATGGCTTCGATGCGACGATGAAGGATCCGGCCTTCCTTGCCGAAGCGGAAAAGCTGCAACTCGAAGTGCGGCCGCAATCGGGCGCGCGTGTCGAGCAACTGATCAAGGAAATCTACGCCTATCCGCCCGACGTGGTGAAAATCGCCGCAAGCGCCATCCAGAACGCCAGCCGGTAGAGCCACTGTAGCTATGCTGGCGTGGGCTGCTGCCGGTTCCGAAGACACCGAGTTAGGTGTCAACATGGAACCGGAGGTGTGTCATGGAACGACGGAAGTTTACGCGAGAGTTCAAGCTTGAGGCGGTGCGGCTGATCAAGGAACGCGGGGTGAGTGTTGCGCAGGCCTCGCGCGATCTGGGTGTGCATGGCACCGTGTTGCGCAACTGGGTGAAGGATTTTGCGGACGATCCGCAGCAAGCCTTCCCCGGCCATGGTCAGATGAAGCCCGAGCAGGCGGAGATCGCGCGGCTGAAGCGCGAAGTGATCAAGCTCAAGGCCGAACGAACGGCGCGCAAGACGTACCGGACGCGCGACCACGCCAAGGCCGATGTGTT
>SHWE01000027.1 GCA_009693985.1 Alphaproteobacteria bacterium
CACGTCTTCGATCACCAATGATGCGGTTGACGATCTCGGCCTCGCGGTCGGCGACAAAGTTACCGCCATCGTCAAAGCGTCCGACGTCATGGTGGGCAAGTAGATCCTGATGGTCGCGCAATCTGCGGCGAACCGGTCTCCACTTCGCCGGATTGACGCTCCTATTTGCCTTTCCGCTCGGGAGCGGGCGAGGCGGTAGCGGCCTTCATCAATTCGGTGAGATCGCCCGCTGTCGCGCGCGCCGCCTGGTTTTCGATGGCGCGGTAGCGGGCGACGACCGCCTTGCCGAGGTCGGTGAGCTTGGCGCCGCCGCCCTTGGCGCCACCCGTCGCCGTCGTGATGACGGGCGCGCCGAATGTGTCTTCAACCGCTTGCAGCAGCAGCCAGGCGTGGCGATAGCTCATATTCATCGCGGCGGCGGCGCTGCGGATCGAGCCCTGTGCGTCGATCAGTTCGAGCAGGCGCGCCTTGCCCGGGCCGAACGCCTCGCCGTCCTCGAAATCGATCCGGATCGACAGCTTTGTCATAGGGGAGAGGATGCAAGGGGAGGGGCGTTTCGTCCAGAGCTTGCCGGCTTCGCGGGACCGTTATATTTACATAGACATGACGGTATCGCGCCGGACATTCGTCTGTTTCTGTGCCGTCCTCCTGGCGGCGCTGCCGGCGGTTGCGTTCGGGCAGGGCAACGCGCCCGTGACGGTGCTGGGAGCGGGCTCGCTGACCGACGCCTTGCAGGAAATCGGGAGAAATTATCAGACCGCGACCGGCAAGCGCGTCGTCTTTTCCTTCGCCGGGTCGATGATTCTGGCGAAACAGATCGAGTCCAGCGCCGGCGCCGACATCTTCTTCTCCGCCGATTCCGAATCGATGGATTATCTGCAATCGCGCAATTTGATCGCGGCGGGCACGCGGCAGAATTTGCTGGGCAATACCCTTGTGCTGGTGGCGCCGGCGAATTCGACGACGCGATTGGCGATTGCGCCGTCTTTTCGAATCGCCGAAGCGCTGGGGCGAGGCCGGCTGGCGGTCGCCAATGTAGATACCGTTCCGGCGGGACGCTATGCCAAGGCGGCGCTGACGGCGCTCGGCGTGTGGAACGCTGTCGCCGGCAGGCTCGCCCAGGGCGAGGACGTGCGCGGGGCGCTCGCCTATGTGGCGCGCGGCGAAGCGCCGTTGGGCATCGTCTATGGCACCGATGCGCGCGCCGACGCCCGCGTGCGCGTGGTCGGCACCTTCCCGGCAAACACGCATGAGCCGATTCTCTATCCGGCGGCTTTGATGAGGGACGCGAAGCCGGACGCGGCCGCGTTCCTTGCCTATCTCACGAGCCCGCAGGCGCGCGCGGTGTTCGAGCGCGCAGGCTTTACCGTGCTGGCGCGCTGACAGCAGCTTCCGCGAATTCGGCGGCGACGTAATCCGACGCCTTGACCTTGGTGAAGTCCGGCGCGCTCGGTGGCGCGCTCAATCTCGTCACGCGCAAACCGACGGAAGCGTTTGAATATGAAGCGCGCTCCGGCGTCGCGCTCGCCGGCCAGCCCGGCTACAATGGTTACAACGCCTCTCTGCTCGTCGGCGGCGCCACACAGCGCTATTATTGGCTGGCCTCCGGCACGCAGACACGCACCGACAAATGGGAGCTGTCGGAGGATTTCACGCCGACGCCAAGCGAGAATGGCGGCGTTCGCGACCATTCGGAATCCGGCAATTGGGGCGTCAATCTGAAATTCGGCGTCACCCCGAACGCGACCGACGAATATTCGCTTTCCTATAGCGGAATTTGGGGCGAGAAGAACGCGACGCTTTCCACCATCGACACCATCGCGTCGCAGCGCAATTGGCGATGGCCATATTGGAATCTGCAGAGTCTCTACTTCCTCTCCAACACGTCGCTGGGCGGCGGCGCCTATGTGCAGACGAAGGCTTATTACAATCAGTTCAAGAACCTCCTTGTGTCGTTCGACGACGCCAATTTCAACACGCAAAGGACCGCGCGCTCCTTCAATTCCTATTACGACGACAATGCCTATGGCGGCAGCATCGAGCTGGGGACAGGTCTCCTGGGCGAACGCGACCTGATCAAGGGTGCGTTCTTCTATCGCCGGGACGTCCATCGCGAGTGGCAGACCGTCTTCACGCCAAGACTCTTCACCGAGCCGGTGCAGCCAAGCATCGAAGATACGTTCTCAATCGCGTGCGAAAACCGCTTCCATGTAACGAACCAAATCGATTTGGTAGCGGGCGCGAGCTATGACTGGCGCAAGCTTCACACGGCGATCGAATATATCGATCCGACGGCGACGGTCCCGGGCTCCGTCGTTGTCTTCCCGCTCGCCGACGGCGATGCCATCAACGGGCAGGGTGCGCTCATCTACAATTACAGCGGCAGCGGCCATCTCTACGCCAACATTTCGAGTCGCGCGCGCTTCCCGACGCTGTTCGAGCGCGCCGCCTTCTACAGCGATGTCAGAAATTTCATAGAGAACGTGCCAATTCTGTTCTGCGACACCACTTCCACGGTTGCGACGAAGAACTGCGTCGGCATCGGCGACCTGCCGGGCGTGAACACCGCGGTTACCCAAACCCAGAATGTCGGCAGCGGACATTTCTACGGCTTCGAACTGTCCGCCGATGCGCGGCCCTTCGACGACCTGCAGCTTGGCATTCGCTACACCTACACCTACATCAACCGCAAGCTCGACGCGCAGGATCCCGCCAATCCGCCGCTACCCAACAATTTCCATCTGACCGGCGTGCCGCAAAACCAGATTTTCGCCTATGCGACGTGGGACGCACTGCCGGGCCTCAGCCTCACGCCGAGCATCCAGGCCGCGACCAGGCGTTGGTCGAACACGATGGGCACGAACGTCTATAGCGAGACCGGCTCGTATTTCATGGTGAACTTCACCGCCAGCTACGCCCTGACCGGCACCATCGATGTCGAGGCCGGCGGGCGCAATCTGTTCGACGAAAATTACCAGTTCGTGAACGGCTTCCCGCAGGAAGGCCGCAGCGTCTTTGTGAATTTCCGCATGCGCAACTGAACCGCGTCCCATCGCGCGACGCGTAGGCTTGGCCGCAGTTATTTCCTGACGCGGAAGTGACGGGATGTGCTATGCATTTTGCGCTACATTAGTAGCCGCTCGCCGCGCCGGAACCGCTGCGAGAGTCGAGCGTGGGCACCAGGAGAACTTCATGAATGATCTTCGTGGGCGCCGCGTGCGCCTGCTCGGTTTTGCGGCCCTCATCGTCGCCGGTCTCGCCGCAACCGCCTATGGCACCGGCCGCCTCGGCTATCCCGCCGCCGAAGCATCGCTTACCGCTCCCGAAAACGGCGTATTGCGCGCGACGCTCCCCAACGGTCTGCGCGTCGTCCTCGTCCGCAACGCTCTCGCGCCCGTCGTCGCCACTTCGGTGAATTATCTCGTCGGCTCCAATGACACGCCCGACGGCTTCCCCGGCACCGCGCACGCGATGGAGCACATGATGTTCCGCGGCAGCCCCGGCATGAGCGCCGACCAGCTTGCCAATATCGGCAGCGTTATGGGTGGCAATTTCAACGCCAATACGCGCGAGAACCTGACGCAATATCTCTTCACCGTGCCGGCCGAAGATCTCGACGTGGCGTTGAACATCGAGGCCGTGCGCATGCAGGCCATCCTCTCCGACGAGAAGGATTGGGCACAGGAGCGCGGCGCCATCAGCCAGGAAGTGGCGTCGAACATGTCCAGCCCCAACTATCTGCTGTTCGCGAAGCTGCGCGAGATCATGTTCAAAGGCACGCCCTATGAGCACGACGCGCTCGGCACGCGTCCGTCTTTCGAGAAGACCACCGCCGCCGATCTGAAAGCCTTCCACGAGACATGGTACGCGCCCAACAACGCCGTCCTGGTCGTCGTCGGCGATCTCGATCTGCAGAAGACGCTCGCCAAGGTGACCCAACTCTTCGGCGGTATCGCCCGGAAGGACATCCCCGCGCATCCCGAAATCAATCTGCAAACCGTGATGCCGAGCGAGCCGCTTTCCATTCCAACCGACAGCGCCAGCAGCGCGCTGGTGCTCGCGATGCGGATGCCGGGCCTCGATCATCCGGACTTTCCCGCGCTCGAAGTTCTTTCCGACGTGCTCAACAGCGCGCGCGGCGATTTCTACGCGCTCGTCCCGGCGGGCAAGGCGCTGGCCACCAGCTTCTCGATGTCGCCGTTGCAGAAGGTCAGCCTCGCTTACGCGGCGCTTTCGTTTCCGGCCGACCAGGACGCCAAGGCGGCGGAGGCGGAGTTGCGCGCTGTCCTGGGGAAGATCGTGCGCGAGGGCGTCCCCGCCGAACTTGTCGCGGCGGCGAAGATACAGGAACAGCGCCAAGCCGAGTTCCAGAAGAATTCGATCAGCGGACTTGCCTCCATATGGTCGGAGGCGGTGGCGGTCTGTGGCCTGACCTCGCCCGACGAAGACCTTCAGCGCATCGAAAAGGTGACCGTCGAAGACGTGAACCGCGTCGCGCGCCAATATCTCGATCTCGACAATGCGGTCGTCGCCGTGATGGTGCCGCGCGAAACCGGAGCTCCGGTGGAGTCGGCGGGCTTCGGCGGCCAGGAGAGCATTCAGCTCGGCGAGGCCGAACCGACCAAGCTTCCAGACTGGGCGGAGAGCGCGTTGAACCGTCTCTCCGTGCCGCGCTCGAGCGTTAAGCCCATCGTGAGCACGCTTTCGAACGGGCTGACCCTGATCGTGCAGCCTGCCGATGTGAGCGATTCCGTCACCGTCTATGGCCACATCAAATCGCGCCCCGAGGTGAATGTCCCGGCCGGCAAGGAAGGACTTTCCGATATCCTCGACCAGCTTTTCGAATATGGCAGCGAGTCGCTGGACCGTATCGCCCTTCAGGAAGCGCTCGATGAAATCGGCGCCGAAGAAAGCGCCGGCACCGACTTCTCGGTCCGCACGCTGACCCGCGACCTCGACCGTGGGCTGCAATTGCTCGCCGACAACCAGTTGCGCCCGGCGCTGCCCGACGACGCCTTCAACATCATCAAGGATCAGACCGCGCGCGTCGTGACGGCGCAGCTGAAAAGCCCCGGCTACCTGATGCAGCGGGCATTGCGTGAATCGCTGTTCCCGGCGACCGATCCCTCTTTGCGCGATGCGACGCCCGAGAGCGTGCGCGCGATTACGCTTGTCGATATCAAGGACTATTACAAGAAGACCTTCCGTCCCGATCTCACCACCATTGTGATGGTCGGCAAGATCGCGCCCGAACAGGCGAAGCTGAGCATCGAGAAATATTTCGGCGCCTGGAAGGCCGAAGGGCCCAAACCGCCGATCGATCTGCCCGTGGCGGTGGCGAACAAGCCGAGCACCGTCGCGGTGCCCGACGAGTCGCGCGTGCAGAACTCCGTGATCCTGGCGCAGACCGTTCCCTTGAACCGCTCCAATCCCGATTATTACGCGATCAATCTCGGGACTGCGGTGCTCGGCGGCAGCTTCTATTCGACGCGGCTCTCCATCGACCTGCGCAAGAATGCCGGTCTCGTCTACTCCGTCGGCGCCGACATCAATGCGGGCCGCACGCGCGGCAATTACTTCATCCAATATGCCAGCGATCCCGAGAACGTCTCCAAGGCGCAAGCTATCGTCGTCAGGGAATTGAAGCAGTTGCAGGATGTGCCGGTGGGCGATGAGGAACTTCGGCGCGTGAAGGCGCTGATGCTTCGCCAGATTCCGCTGGGCGAATCCAGCATCGGGCGCATCGCGTCCGGGCTCGCGGGGCGTTGGGACCTCGACCTGCCGCTGGATGAGCCGACGCGGGCGGCGGAGCGTTATGTCGCCATGACGCCCGGCGAGATCCAGGCCGCCTTCAAGAAATGGATACGGCCCGACGATCTGGTGCGCATCACGCAAGGGCCCCCGCCGCAATAGCCTGTCGTTAGACGGGCGCGACCGAGAAGCTTTCCGGCTTCTCGCCGCGTTCGTTACGTTCCCACATGGCGGTGTAGGCGGTCTCCAAGTGCTTCGTGAAAAGCGCCGCGTCGAATAGCGGCCCCGTGTCGCGGTTGGCGGCGAGCTTGCCGCGTATTTTCGCCAGACGCGCCGCGTCACGCGCGAGCGCTAGCGCCAAGGCTTCGTAGTCTTCGAGCGATTGGGTGACCAGTTCCGGCACGCCCATCGCGTAGTTGAGGCTCGCCGCGACGCGCCCCGCGAATGTCGTACCCAGGCAGGTTAGTACCGGAAGGCCCGCGAACAGCGCGTCGCTCGCCGTCGTGTGCGCATTATAAGGAAGCGTGTCGAGGAAGACGTCGGCGAGACGCTGGCGCGCGAGATGCTGTTCTTGGGCGATGCGGGGAGCGAAGACGAGGCGATGCGGCGCGATCCCGCGTGCTTCGGCCTTGGCGCTAAGATTGCGCGCGGCCGCCGAATTGTCTTCCAGCAGCCACAGCACGCTTCCTTCGAATTTCGCCAGCAACCGCATCCACAGATCGAAAATGGTGGGTTGAATCTTGTAGCTGTTGTTGAAGCAGCAGAAGACGAACGCGTGTTGCGGCAAACCGGCTTCGGCGCGTGAGGGCGTCGCAGCGATACCGCGCGAGCGGTCGTTCGGTTGATAGGAATGTGGAAGGCGAACGATGTTTTCGCTGTAATAGATTTCGTCCGTTTCCGGCACGAGAACCGAATCCGCGATCAGATAGTCCATGAAATCGGCGCCCATGCTGGCCGGAAAGCCGAGATAATTGACCTGCACGGGGGCTGGCCGGAACGCGAAGATGTCGGGACGCGCATCCGAGGTGAAGCCTTTGAGATCGACGGCGATGTCGATCTCTTCCTCCCGCATCCGCGCGGCGATGGCGGCATCGTTCTCGCCTCGCGCATCGATGAAGCGCTCGAAGCTGCGCGTCAGACGCGCGCGCATCGGGCTTTCATCATCGGGTCCAAAGGAGACGGCGATGGTTTCGAAACGCGTGGTGTCGTGGTGCTCGAACACGCCCGCCATCAGCACCGCGGTCGGATGGGCGTGGAAGTCCGCCGAGACATAGGCTACACGAATGCGATCATGCCGATAGCGCTCGCCGCGCCACAGCGGGGGCTTGGGGGCAAGCCTATCGCGCGCAATGATCTGGAGCGCGCGCAACTGGTCCTCGGGTGCCTCCAGCAGGGCTGCGGCAAGCAGCGGCGTAACGGCGCGCTTTCCGGCCCGCAAATCGGCAGCCGCGCGGGTGCGAAGCGCGTCGAGCTCGTTCCAATCGCAGCATTGCAGCTTGCAGAAGATCAGGTCGCCCAGCGAGTAGGGATGATCGGGCGCCGCGCGCAAAGTGAATTCGTAATCGGGGATAGCTTCTTCATAGCGCCGAAGAACCAGCAAGGTTTGCGCGCGGTTCAGATGCGCGTTGGCAAGGCCCGGCTTCAATCGCAGCGCGCGGGTAAAGCTGTCGACAGCCTCATCGTGCCGGGAGAGCGCCGCCTGCACGGTGCCGAAATTGCTCCACATTTCGGCCGAACCCGGATCGAGCTTCAGGGCCGCGGCAAGCGCGCTTTGGGCCGCTGCGAATTCGCCGCGCCGGTAATGGGCGGTTGCCGCTTTGCGCAACGATTCGAGATGGCCGCTGGGATCGCTCATGGCGGAACGGCGAAAGCTTCGGGCGGAAGGCCGCGCGCGTGGCGTTCGTGCATCGTCGTATAGGCAGCTTCGAGATGGCGGGCGGTGCGCTCGATGTCGAACAGGGCGCACGTACCCCGGTTGCCGGCGAGCTTCGCTTTGACCGCCGCGAGAATCGGCGGCGAGCGTGCCAAGATGAGCGCCGTCTGCTCATAGCGGACGAGCGTGTCGACGACGAGCTCGGGCATCCCCGCCGCCGTCAGCAGGCTTGCGGCAACACGCCCTTGGAAGCTCTGTCCCGGACACGTGATGAGCGGCAAGCCCATCCATAGCGCGTCGCTCGCGGTCGTATGGGCGTTGTAGGGCAGCGTATCGAGGAAGAGGTCGGCGAGCGTCTGGCGCACCAGATGGTCGGCGGGACTGACGCGGGGCGCGAACACCAGACGCGTCGCGGCCACGCCGCGCACCTCCGCTTCTCGCGCGAGATTCGCCGTGGCATAGGAATTGTCTTCCAGCAGCCACAGTACGCTTCCCGGCACCTCGCGCAACAGGCGCATCCAGATGTCGAACATCGCGGGGGCGATCTTGTAATTGTTGTTGAAGGAGCAGAACACGAAACCGTTTTCCGGCAAGCCTGCGCCTGCGCGCGTCGGCGCGGCTCCGTTCGAGGCGTAGCGGCCGTTCGGCTGATAGGAATAGGGCAGGCGGACGACGCGCTCACTGTAGCACGGCTCGCTTGATTCCGGCACGATGATGTGGTCCGCGATCACATAATCGATGAAATCGGCGCCCATGGTCCCGGGAAAACCAAGATAGTTCACCTGCACGGGCGCCGGACGCTGCGCCAGAATCCGCGGCCGCCCGTCGCCCGTATAGCCGGTGAGGTCGATGGCGATGTCGATCTCGAGGCTACGCAGCAGTGCGGCCACCTCGCCATCGCTCTTGTCGCGCGCGTCGATGAAACGGTCGAACGCGCCGACGATGCGAGCGCGTGTCTCACTTCTGTCGTCGGGGCCGAGCGAAATGGCGGTCGTTTCGAAGCGGCTCTTGTCGTGATGCTCGAACACGCCGACGATCAGATAGGCGACGGCATGGGAGCGAAGGTCCGTCGAAATATAGGCGATGCGTATCTTGTCGTGGGCGTATCGCTCGCCGCGATAGAGCGGCGCCATCGGCGGGCATTCGGCCTCCACCCACAAACGCGCGGCTTGGAGATTTTCTTCTTCCGAATTCACGAAACCCTTGGCGTCGAAGGGTGATACGGTGCGCCGGCCCGCCATCAGCCCGCCGATGGCGCGTCGCCTGAATGATTCGTAACCGCGCCAATCGCAAGCGTGCATACGGCAATGAACCGCGACGTTAAGGCTGAGCGCGTGGTCGGGATTAGCCCGTAATGCGGCTTCGCACTCGGCAATCGCTTCGCCATAGCGCTTCAAATGGGAAAGCGCATTGGCGCGGTTGGCGCGCGTTTCGATGTCGGCCGGACTCATCGCCAGCGAGCGATCGAAATCGGCCAGCGCATCCTCGTAGCGCTTCAGGCCGATCAGAGCGTTGCCGCGATTGTTCCAGGTGGAGGCGTTGCCCGGCTTGATCGCCAGCGCCTTGTCGTAAGCGGCGAGCGCTTCGGGAAAACGCTTGAGCCCGGTGAGCGCGCTGGCGCGATTGTGCCAGGCTTCGGCGTGCGATGGGTTCAGGGCCAGAGCCGCGTCGGCATCGGTGAGCGCTTCGGCATGACGCTTCAGATGGATCAAGGCGTTGGCGCGATTGACGAGCGCCGCCCCGTCGCGCGGATCGACGCGGAGCGCCGCGCCCAACGGGACAAGCGCCTCCTCGACCCGTGCAAGCGCGACCAGCGCAATGGCCTTGTCGATCAAGGCTTCGATGCTTGCCGGTTCGAGCCGGATCACCCGCTCGAAACAGGCGAGCGCTTCGTCCGTCCGTCCGAGACCTTGAAGCGCGCGTCCGCGTCCATGCAACGCACCCGGATCGCCGGGTTCCAGCCCAAGCGCCGCGTCAAAACATTTCAAGGCCTCGCTGTGGCGTTCGAGCGACTGAAGCGCGCATCCGCGATTGTACAGTGCGTCCACGTCTCTCGGATTGATGGCGAGGGCGCGGGCGAGGAAGCTCTCGGCCGCGGCGAATTCGTCGCGTTGGAAGTGCAGAAAACCCAGCATTTGCAAGGCTCCGAGATGCATCGGATGGCCGCGCAGGACTTCCGTATAAAGCCGCGCGGCTTGCGCGAGATCGCCCGCCTGGTGATGGCGCTGGGCGTTCTGAAACAATGCCTCGCTCATGGCGAACCGACGGCGAAGGAAGCGGGCGCCTCGCCGCTCTGGTGGCGCTCCCACATCGTCCTATAGGCGGCTTCGAGATTGCGGGTGAAACGCGCGGTGTCGAATAGCGGGGCGGTGTCGCGATGGCGCGCGATCTTGTTGCGGATCGCGCTCAGCGTCGCCGGGTCCTTGGCGAGCTTGAGAGCAAGCGTTTCATAATCCGCGATTTTCTGCGTTATGAGTTCGGGAAGGCCCAAAGCCGTAAGCAGGCTCGCCGCAACCCGGCCCGCGAAGCTTTCGCCCGTCAAGGTCAGCACCGGCAAGCCGACCCAGAGCGCATCGCTTGCCGTGGTATGCGCGTTGCAAGTAAATGTGTCGAGGAAGAGATCGGCCACGCGCTGGCGCGCGAGGTGGTCTTCCGCCGCCGCCCGGTTTGCGAAGATCAGGCGCTCGGCGGCGGTGCCGCGTTGTTCCGCCTCGTGTTTCAGATTCTGCGGCGCGGACGGATTGTCCTCCAGCAGCCACAACACGCTTCCAGGAAGCGCGTTCAGCAAGCGCATCCAGACGTCGAAGACTTGAGGGGTGATCTTGAAGGCGTTGTGAAAGCCGCAAAAGACGAACGCGTTTTCCGGCAAGCCAAGCTCGGCGCGCGTGAAGGCTCGGTCTCCTTTTGCGCGCTTGGAATCGTTCGCCTGATAGGTGTCGGGAAGATAGACGATCTTCTCGCTGTAATGGCTCGCGTTTCTCTCGGGGATCAGCGTGCGATCGGCGAGGATGTAGTCGATATAGTCGGCGCCCATGCTGCCCGGGAAGCCGAGATAATTCACCTGAACGGGGGCGGGCCGCGCGGCAAAAATACCGGGACGGCATTCGCCGGTGAAGCCCATCAGATCGACGGCGATGTCGATTTCCATCGTGCGCAGCCTATGGGCGATTTCGGACGGACTCTTCTCGCGCATATCGAGGAACTGGTCGAACGCCGCTTCCAGCCGCGCGCGCACCGGTGTCGCGGCCGCATGGGCGCCGATGGAAATGGCGACGGTTTCGAAGCTTTTCCGATCATGATGCTCGTAAACGCCGGCCATCAACGAAGCATTCGCACTGTTGTTGAAGTCCGCCGAAACATAGGCCAGCCGTATCCGATCATGCGCGTAACGCTCGCCCCGCCACAGCGGCGCGGCCGGAGGATATTCGTTCGTCACCCAGACTCGCGCGCATTGCAATTGCTCCGCCGGCGAATCCGAAATGGCCTTGTGATTGAAAGGCGAGATCACCCGCGCGCCCACGGCGAGGCCGACGGAAATCTTCACCTTCTCGTCTTCCAGGCCGCGCCAGTCACACGCCTGCAGTCTGCTATGGACGAGCACGCCGCGCGCGTAAGGATAATCGGGCGCGATGCAAAGGACGGCTTCGCAATCCCGAATCGCTTCCGGATAATATTTCGCGATCGAGAGCGCATTGGCGCGCTTGTAAAGCAGATGAGCGTTTGCCGGATCGCGCGCCAGCGCCTGGTCGTAATCGGCAATGGCATCGGCGTGGCGGTTCAGATGTACCAGTAGGACGGCGCGCTGTTCGAGCGCGGTCATCGCATTGTCGGGATGATTCCACGCAACCGTGTGTCCAGGATTGCGGTCGAGCGCTCTACCATAGGCGGCCAGCGCCTCGTCATGACGCCCGAGGCTCGACAGCGCCGCGCCCCGTCCCGCATAGGCTTCGGCAAGATTGGGCTTGAGGCAAAGCGCGCGGTCGTGGCAGCGGAGCGCGTCGGCGAATTCGCCGCGCTGGAAGTGCGCGACGCCGAGCAGATAGAGCGCGTCGCAATGGTCCGGATCGTCCTTGAGGATTTGGCCGTAAAGGCGGGCGGCTTCCGCGACGCGGCCCGATTGGTGAAGCTGAAACGCATTTCGCAGCAGCGAATCGTTCATCGCGGGTGCGCAACCTCCCGGGCGGCGAACGGCGCCGGCCGCTCGCCTTTTTTCTGGCGCTCCGACATGGTCCGGTAGGCGCTTTCGAGATTCCGCGTGAAGCGGGCGGTGTCGAAGAGAGCGCACGTTTCGCGGTTGCGGGCGAGCTTCGCGCGCACATCGCCAAGCGCCCCGGTATCGCGCGCCAGATTCAGCGCTAGCGCTTCATAGGCTTCGCGCGCCGGCGCCGCCAATTCCGGCACGCCGGCGGCGCTTACCAGGCTGGCGCCGACGCGGCCCGCGAAACTGGTGCCGAGCGCGGTGACCACCGGCACGCCCGCCCACAGCGCGTCGCAGCCGCCGGCATGGGCGTTGTAGGGAAGCGTATCGAGGAAGAGATCGGCGTTTCTGAGCCGCGCCAGATGCTCCTCGTTCCCGGCCACGAATCCGGCGAACACCAGACGGTCTGGATCGACGCCGCGCGCTTGCGCTTCGCGTCTGAGATTGCGCATGGCGCTTTCGCTTGCCTGGCTGAGCCACAGCACGCTTCCCGGAACGGCGTTCACCAGGCGCATCCAGATGTCGAACATTTGCGGCTGAAGCTTGTAGAGATTGTTGAAGGCGCAGAAGACGAAGTCGTTCATCGGCAGGCCGGCTTCCGCCCGCGTGACGTTGCGTGGCGCGACGGCGCGTGTCGCATCATTGGGCATGAAGCTGTTCGGCAAATGAACGATGGCCTCGCCGAATTGCGCCTGCTGAGCGGCGGGCGCGACGAGGGCATCGGCGAGAATGTAATCGATGTAATCCGCCGCCATCGTCCCCGCAAAGCCGAGATAATTGACCTGCACCGGCGCCGGGCGGCGGGCGAAGATGCCGGTGCGCGCGCCTTCCGTGTAGCCCATCAGATCGACCGCGATGTCGGTCTCGCTTTCCCGCAACAGCGCGGCGATGTCCGCATCGCTTTTGCTGCTGGCATCGATGAAATGCTCGAAGGCGCCGCGCAAGCGGTTGCGTATCGGATCGTTGCGGTCGGGCCCGAGCGAAATCGCAGAAACCTCGAAGCGATCTCTATCGTGATGCTCGAACACGCCCGCCATCAATTGCGCGACCGCATGGTCGGAGAAGTCCGCCGAGACATAGGCAATTCGTATCCGCTTATGCTTGTAAACCTCGCCGCGCCACACAGGCTCGGGCGCCGGCGGACATTCATGCGCCATCCAGATGCGCGATGCCGCCAATTGCTGCGTATCGTCTTCGCCGATCAGCACGTTCTGCAAAGGACGCAACACGCGCTTGCCGCCGCGCACCGCCGCGCCAAGCTTCGCTTTCTCCTCTTCCAGCCCACGCCAATCGCAAAGCTGCAATTTGCAATGCAGCAGATTGCCCGGCGCATATTTGAAATCGGGGCTCAGCCGCAGCACCGCCTCGCAGTCCGGCATCGCCTCGGCGAAGCGCTTGAGGCCGAAATAGGCCGCGGCGCGGTTGAAATGGAGCTCGACGCTGTCGGGCGCGATACGCAAGCCGGAATCGTAGCTCGCCAGCGCTTCCTCGTGCCGGTTGAGCATCGAAAGCACGATGCCGCGATAGGAGAGGGCGTCGAGGTAATCGGGCTTGATGGCGGCGGCTCTGTCGAAGGCTTGCAGCGCCTCCTCCAGCCGCGACAGTCCGGCCAGCGCCGCGCCGCGATGATACCAAGCGCCCGCATTGCCGGGACTTGCGGCGATCGCCCGATCGGCGGCCAGAATCGCTTCCGCGTGCCGTCCAAGACCCGAAAGGGCGTGCGCGCGGTTGCCCTCGACATAAATCATGTCGGGGCGCTCGCCGAGAACCCGGTCGAAGCATGACAGCGCCTCGCCATATCGCCCGAGCTCGAGCAATATCACGCCGCGATCGTTGCGCGCCTCGGGATAGCCGGGCTTCAGGGCCAGCGCGCTGGCGAAGGCGGCGAGCGCATCGCCCGGCCGGCGCAGATGCCTGAGCGCGACGCCGCGGGCGTAGAAGAATTCCGGCACTTGCGGATTGGCTTTCGCCGCCAGAGCGAACAGGTGCTCGGCGTCGCCGTGACGGCCGTTCTGCAAATGGATATGGCCGAGCCGGAAGAGCGCATCGAGCTGGCGCGGATCGTTGCGCAGTATGTCGCTGTAGAGCCGGGCCGCATCGGCAAGATTCCCCGCCTGATGCAACCGCATCGCATCCTGCAGCAGCGCGTCGTTCATAATTTTGATCCGTCCGGCCCGACGGAGAAGGGGGTGGGCGCCTCGCCGCTCTCCGCCCGGATGATCAGGGAGACCGCCGAGCGGTAATCGCCGCGCTGAGCCGTCAACACGCCCAAGAGATGCAGCGCGTCGGCCCGGTCGGGCTCGGCCTCCAGCGTCTCGCGATAGGCGCGTTCGGCCTCGATCAGCCGGCCGCGGACGTGCAGGTCGCGGGCAAAGCGCAAAGACCGCGTGGGGGCGGAATCGGGCGCAAGATTCGCGTGCTGAGGCTGGAAGCCGCCAGGGGTCTCCCCATTGCTCATCCGCGTTCCCGTTGTTCGGCCGATTTGTCGGCCTACCCCTATTCTGGGCGCAAGTGTCGCGCAATTCAGGGGCCTTCGCCAGAGGCCTAAATATTGAGCTCGCCGCGGCGCTTAAGGCTCGCAAAAGAAAGGGCCGCGGCGGCGAGGCAGAGGGCTCCGGCCAGCATAAAGGCGTCGGGCACCCCGATCAGGCCGGAGACATAGCCGAGCAGCAGGGCGCCGAGCGGCGGGCTGCCCAGCGCGCCCATGGCGTAGAACGCCATCACCCGGCCGAGCATCGCATCCTCGGCCATCAATTGCACCTGCGTGTTGCTCGACACGGCGATGCCGAGATAGGCAAAGCCCGTCGGTATGACGAAGAGGATCGCGAGCCAGAGGACTTGCGTGGTGGCGAAGAGGATCAGGCTCAATCCCAGGACCACCGCCATGATGGAAGGAAGCAGCTTCAGCCGGTGCGCCGGCTGGCGCGAGACGAGCGCGGCGCCCAGCACGGCGCCGGCGCCGAACGCGCTGAGCAGATAGCCGAGCCCGTCCGGGCCCTGATGCAGAATGTCCTGCGCGAAGGCGGGCATCAGCGCGAGATAGGAGGTGCCGAAACAGGAGCAGATCGTCGAGAGCACCAGCACCATTCTTATATGCGGGTGGCGCGTGACATAGACGAAGCCTTGCTTCAGATCGTCCCACGGCCGGCTGGTGGGGCGCGGCTCGCGCGGCGAAATCTTCATCAGGAAGAGGCTGACCAGCACGGCGGAGGACGACACGGTGTTCACGAGGAAACACAGGCCCTCGCCGATGCCTGCGACGATCAGTCCGCCGATCGCCGGCCCCAGCGTGCGGGTGAAGTTGAACATCATGGCGTTGAAGGCGATGGCCTGAGGCAGATCCTCGCGTCCGACCATCTGCACGGTGAAGGCTTGCCGCGTCGGCACTTCGATGGCGGTGACGATGCCGAGCGCGAGCGCCAGCACGATGATGATCTCGACATTGATGTTTCCGGTCAGCGTCAGCACGGTGAGGATCAACGCCTGCACCAGGCTCGCCGCGCGCGTCGCCATGAAGACGAGGCGGCGGTCGGCGCGGTCGGCGATCATGCCGGCGAAGGGCGTGACGAAGAAGATCGGCGCCTGCGACATGAAGGAGACGAGGCCGAGCAGGAAGACCGAATGGCTGAGCTCGTAGACAAGCCAGGAAAGCGCCACCGCCTGAATCCAGCCGCCGATCAGCGTGACGCACTGGCCGGCGTAGAACAGCCGATAGTTGCGGTGGCGGAAGACGCGCGGGAACGCGGATTGCCGCGGGGGCTCCGCACGCGGCGTTTCGGCCGGAGAAGGCTCGATTGTCATGGACGGCGGATGGATTCGGTCAAGCCCTTCTCGTAGCGCCCCGAGGCGCGGAGGCGCAAGACCGCTTAGGCTTAGGCCGCGACTTCGCTCGATTGGGCGGCGCCGACATAGAGGGCCGGCGGCAGCTTGACGCGAACCGTGGTGCCGATGCCAGGCTCGCTTTCCAGCACGATCTTGCCGCCGTGCAACTCGACCAGCCGTTTGGTGATGGCAAGTCCGAGGCCGGTGCCTTCATGGCGCCGCCTTATGCTGGCATCGACCTGGCGGAAGGGCTCGAACACCGCCTCGATATGTTCCTTCGCGATGCCGATACCGGTGTCGGCGATGGCGAATTCCAGGAAGCTGCCGCGCATCGCGAGCTCGAGCGATACGGCGCCGCCGCGCGGCGTGAACTTGACCGCATTGGCGAGCAGATTAAGCGCGACTTGGCGGATCGCGCGGTCGCCTTGCCGAACACGTCCTGCACGGCTTCGACTTCCTCGCAGATGCGCTGGCCGAGCAGCAATTTGCGCCCGATGCAGCTGATGAGGACAGCGACCTGATCGCCCGACACCGGAAGCGTCGCCTGATGGGCGGCTTCGGCGGCGCCTTCGACGAGGCGGTCGAAATTCCCGCGCATCAGCTGGGCGCTGTATCCTTCCGGCATGTCGCTGGCAAAGGTCATGGTGTGCTGTTCATCGTCCACGCCGACGACGGTGCGAGTCAGCGCTTCGGTCGGACGTGAAGGCGGAAACACTTTCAGCGGAAACAGCAGGCCGCTGCCGGGCAGGCCCTTGGCGTCTTCGCCGAGATAGCGCTTGTAGAGATCGAGCGCGGGGTTGCCGTCGAGCTCGTAGAGCACATTGCCCTTGGAGCGGGTGATGCGGCGTTCTGGCCCGAAGACGTCCCAGCCTCCGGCGCTGCCATGGCCGACGGTGACGGCGTCGCCATAGAAACCGACGGCGGCGACGCGCCCCGGTTTGGGCTCGCTGTTCAAGCCGACATAGGTGGTGCCGAAGCGCGGTCCATCGCCGGCGAGTCCGCCGGTGATGACGACCTGGTTTCCGACGCAGGCACGGATGCCGCGGATCAGCTCGCTGCCGTTCACGCGCGTACCGTCGGAGAGCACGAACACGGTTTTCAGGTCCGGTCCCGAAAGACTCTTGCCGATGCTCTGACCGGCCGCGAAGGAATCGCCGCCGTCGTTAACGGCAGCCTCGGCCGAGCGCAATTTGGTGCGGTCGAATCCCATCGCCGTGACGGAAAGGGACTCGTCCAGCACATCGGCGCCGTGTATCTCGCCGCCGGTGCTGCAACCGAGCACGATGGCGCCGGGATGGCGGTTCGACATCTCATTCCACAATTTCTTGTTGGTGATCGCCTGGGTGCCGCCAAAGGCGAGCAGCAGATCGGCGGGTTCGCCGCCGCGTCCGGTCCATCCTTGATGGGCCGTCCAGAGGGATTGTTGTGTACGCATGTCGCCCCGCCGCACGAATACTGGATTTCGACTTAGTGGCGAGAATAAGAGGCCGACTATTAATGCAGGGTTTAGGTTCGGGTCTCGGAACGGGTTTTGGTAAAGCCTCGTTAAGAAATCACGGGCTTGGGCTTAACCGCAGACGAGGACATGTATCGCGCAGGGACCATGAGCACCCAATTCGATGGTTTGCTCGATGTCGGCGGTGCGCGACGGCCCGGTGACGAGGTTGAGCGTCGCGGGGATTCCGCCGGACGCGCGAAGTCTGGCGAAGAGGTCTTCGAGGCGCGGTAGAATCGCGGTTCGATGTAAGAGGACGATCTCGCGCCCCGGCCGGTAATGCCAGGACGAAGGCGTGCGGGGTCCGGAGAAGAATGCAAGCGTCCCGGTTTCGGCGATTGCGTAATTGGCGGAAGAGAAAGCGGTGTCCACGCCGGTGGGCGGGGTGTGCGTGACATTGAGCCCCATGGCGCGATCCCACGGCAGCGAAAGCAGTTCCGAAGTCGGCGGAATATGAACGGTGCGCCCGACATTGAGCTCGGCAAGGATGGCAAGCACGGCTTGCGGCGCATCCTCGATGCTGGCGATCTCGCGCACGTCGGCAATGCTCGCTTGCGCCTTGGCGATGAAATTGGCCGGCGCATCGCCCGCAAGCTTCGCAAACGCATAGGGCGGAGGTGCAGGAACCTCCTGACGGCTCTTGCGGATGCTGGCGAGAATGGTGTCGCGCGCGGTGCTCATTTTTTCTTGCGCCATTGCGCTTGGAAGCTCGATGCGGCGGGTTTGGCGAGATCGCGAACCGCGAACCAGCCGGAGAAGACCGGAAATTTGGAAAGGCGGCCCTTGCGTCCGGCGAGGAGGCGCATGGTGGAAGCGGCGAGGCCCGCCGCCACGCGATACAGACGAGGGCGGCGCGCAACGGCGGCCCAGAACCTAAGCCCGCGCGCGAACATGGGTGAGGGGATGCCGCTGGCGAACGCCTCGTTGCGCCAATGACGCATGATGCGGGTGAGCGGAATTTTCACCGGGCAGACGGTTTCGCAGCGGCCGCAAAAGCTTGAGGCGTTGGGCAGATGATAGGTCTTGGCCATCCCGTCGAGCCCGGGATCGAGAGCGGCCCCGAGCGGTCCCGGATAGACCGCGCCATAGGCATGTCCGCCGACGACGCCGTAGACCGGGCAGTGATTCATGCAGGCGCCACAGCGGATACATTGCAGGATTTCGCGCGTCGGCGCCGCGAGGAGCGTGGCTCGTCCATTGTCGATCAGCACGACATGGAAGCTCTCGGGCCCGTCGGCATCGCCTTCGCGCTTCGGCCCGCTCATCAGGCTGACATAGGAGGTGATTTCCTGGCCCGTTGCCGAGCGCGTCAGCAGCCGAAGCAGGATCGCCATGTCGTCGAGCGTCGGGATGACCTTCTCGATCCCGGTCACGACGATATGGGTCTTGGGCAGCAGCCGCGTCAGATCGCCATTGCCTTCATTGGTGACGATGATGGCGGTGCCGGTCTCGGCGATAAGGAAATTCGCGCCGGTAATGCCGGCGTCCGCCGCTTCGAAATGGCGGCGCAAAATGCCGCGCGCTTCGCGCACCAGCGCTGGGCGGTTGTCGAGGTCGCGCTGCGGATCGAGCGCCGTGTGCGCGGCGCGGAAGGATTCTTCCACCTGATCACGCTGTAAATGGAAGGCCGGAGCGACGATGTGGGTCGGCTTTTCGTTGCGCAGTTGGATGATGTATTCGCCGAGATCGGTCTCGATCGGCGCGATGCCGTTGGCGGTGAGATGAGCGTTCAGCTCGATCTCTTCGCTGACCATCGACTTGCCCTTGCTGACGGCGCGGGCGCCGCGCTCTTTCAGGATCGCCGTGATGATCCGCCGCGCCTCGTCCGCATCGCGCGCCCAATGGACGTGGCCGCCATTCGCGGTCACGCGCGCCTCGAATTGCAGCAGCAATTCGTCGAGGCGTCCCAGCGCGGAAGCGCGGATGGCGCGCGCCTGCTCGCGCAAGCCTTCCGGATCGGCGAGGCCGGCAAAGGCCACCGCGCGCTTGGTCTGGAAGCCTTCGCGCAAATTGAGAAGCGAGGATTGCAGGCGCGGGTCGCGCAGTGCCTTGTGCGCGCCTTGCGGAAATTCGCGCGCGTCGGTGCTCATGATTTGTCCTCGCCGATGGGCGGCGTGGTGACGCCGGCCAGCACTTCGGCCGCGTGGCGCACGGCGATCTTTTCGCCCTTACGCGCGAGCCGGCCCGCCAGATGCAGCAGGCAGCCGAGGTCGCCGCCGACGATCAATTGCGCGCCGCGCAGCTTTGCGTCGGCGATCTTGTCGTCGGCCATGCGCGCCGAGACTTCGGGATATTTGACCGAGAAGAATCCGCCGAAGCCGCAACAGATTTGGGTGTCCGCGAAATCCTTGAGGCTCAGCCCCCGCACGGTGGCAAGCAGCGCCCGCGGCTCGGCCGAGACGCCCATTTCGCGCAATGACGAACAGGAATCGTGATAGCAGGCGGTGGCCGGAAACCCAGCGGACACGGACTTCACGCCGCGCACATTGACCAGGAACGAGAACAGCTCATGGGTCTTGGCGGCCAGCGCCTCCGCGCGCGCGCTCCACGCCGCATCGTCCTTCAACATCTTGGGATAATGCACCTTGATGGTTCCGGCGCAGGATCCCGAAGGGACCACGACATATTCAAACGTCTCGAACGCGGCGATGGTTTTTTTCGCCAGCGCCGCCGCGTCTTTGGCATCGCCGCCATTGTAAGCCGGCTGTCCGCAACAGCTCTGCACCGGCACATCGACGTCGCATCCGGCGTCCTCGAGAAGTTTCACCGCGGCGAATCCGATTTCGGGCCGGAACATGTCCGCGAGGCAGGTGATGAAAAGGCCGACCTTGGCGCGCTCCGTCATGGCTTGCTGCGCGCCGCGCGCCCGCGGGTGGGCCGCCGCCCGCGGACTTTACGATCGGGCACGGACTCGCCGAGCGCATAGGTCATTTTGCGCAAATGCTCCATCAATTGCTTGCGGTCGAGGCGCGCCAGATTCTCGTAAGGAATGGTCTCGCCGACGCGTATCTGAATCTCGCTGCCGATCTTGTCGTAGACCTCTTTGAAGAACAGCGAGAGTCGGAAGGTCATGCTGATATGGCTCGCGATCTGGAACAGACGGCTGTTCTGCCCCGCGAAATAGATCGGCGCAACCGGCGCTTTCGCGCCGACGATGAGGCTTGCGCTGAACGTCTTCCATTCAAGATCGATGGCGCGCTTGCTCCACGGCTTGGGCACGGTCGAAGCGCCGCCGGCCGGAAAGATCACCAGACAGCCGCCGCCCAGCAAATGCTTCTTCGCCGCCGCGCGCGTTTTCAGATTGGTGGTCAGCGCTTCCTTGGTTTCGGCGAAATCGATGGGCAGCAGATGGGCGCGGACTTCCTCGGCCTGATAGAGCACGCTGTTGGTGAGCACCAGAAAGTCGTCGCGCACCAGCGAGGCGAGATAGGAAATGATCAGGCCGTCGAGCACGCCGAAGGGATGATTGGCGACAATCACCAGCGGCCCGGTTTTCGGCAGCTTCATCAGCGCATCGTGATTGTAGTCGATCTTCAGTTCGAGATTGCGGATCGCGGCCTGCCAGAAGCTCTCGCCCGGCAGAGGCGCGGTGCGGTGCTCGTCGTAAAGCTGCTTGAGATAGGGCTGGCCGGTCATGCGCTCGACGGCGCGGATAAGCAGCCGCTTCAGACGCGGGTCGTCCGCCGTGGCGTAGGAAAAATTCTCGATCTGTCTCGATGGGGGCACCATGGGTCTTTAGAATCGCAGACTCCGAGCTCGGCTTCTACCCCTCGTATTTCAATGCGGCGAAAGCGAGCGCGGCCCAACCGGCCAGGAATGCGAGGCCGCCGACCGGGGTGAGCAGCACCAGCGCAAAGGAACTGCTGAGCGCCAGGAAATAGAGCGAACCCGAGAACAGCACCGTTCCGGAGGTGAAGAGGAGGGCGGCGATGTTGGCGCGTTGCCGCGCGGCCCCGCGCGCCACAAGGGCGGCGGCCACCGTCGCCAGCGCATGGATCAAATGATAATGCGCGCCGGTGTCGAAAACGGTGGTCATGGACGGGACGATGCGCCCTTCGAGGGCGTGCGCCCCGAAGGCCCCGGCGGCAACCGCCAGAAATCCATTCACGGCCCCGATCAGCAGCCAAAGGTTCATGTCGTTTAGCCTCCGTCACCCTGAGGAGCGAAGCGTCCCGAAGGGTTGATTTGACCGTTCAAACACGCCACAGAAGCCAGCCATGACCGAATTCGTCACCGCCGCCGACGGCACCGCCATCGCCTTCGACATCGCCGGCGAGGGCGCGCCTATCTTGCTCATACATGGCTTCGGCGCCAGCCGCATCATCACCTGGAAGAACACCAATTGGTACCAGACGTTGACCGCCGCCGGCCGTCAGGTGATCGCGGTCGATTGCCGGGGCCATGGCGAGTCCGGCAAGCCCCATGAGCCGTCCGCCTATGATGACTGGCGTATGGCCGCCGACCTCATTGCGGTCTTGGATGCGCGGGGCATCGGGACGGCCGACGTGATGGGCTATTCGATGGGCGGCCAGCTCACCATGCGGCTGATGCGCGATGCGCCGAGACGGGTCCGCCGCGCGGTGCTCGCGGGCGTCGGCGAGGGCTATTTCCATTACGCGCCGGAACGGGCCGAGATCGTCGCGCAAGGATTCCTAGCCGCTGATCCCGCCACGATCGCCGACCCGGTCGCGAAGGATTTCCGTACCTTCGGCGAGAGGGCCGGCAACGATCTGGCGGCGCTGGCGGCCTGCATGCGGCGCCCGCGCAACGTGTTCACGCCCGCCGAGCTTCATGCCCTCACCCAGCCAGTCCTGGTCGTTGCGGGGGAGGCAGACACCACATCTGGGCGGCCCGAGCCGCTTGCCCAGGCCTTTCCCCATGGGCGCGCCCTGATCGTGCCCAAGCGCAACCATCATTCGACCGTCGGCGACCGCTCGTATAAGGAAGCGGTCCTGGAATTCTTGTCCTAGGATTTGTCATGGCAGACGCCGTTTTCGACTGGACCGATCCGCTTCTGCTCGAGCGCGAGCTGCAAGAAGACGAGCGCATGGTACGCGATACGGCGCGGCGCTTTGCGCAAGACGAGCTTGCACCCCGCGTGCGCGACGATTTCCGCCATGAACGCGCCGACCGCAGCGTGCTGGAACGCATGGGCGCGCTGGGCTTCCTCGGCGCGACTCTGCCGGAAAGCGAAGGCGGCGCCGGACTCAACCATGTCGCCTATGGCTTGATCGCGCGCGAGATCGAGCGCGTCGATTCGGGCTACCGCTCGATGCTGAGCGTACAGAGCTCGCTGGTGATGCACCCGATCCACGCTTACGGCAGCCAGGAGCAGCGCAAGAAATATCTGCCCAAACTCGCCAACGGCGAACTGATCGGCTGCTTCGGCTTGACCGAGCCAGACCACGGCTCCGATCCCGGTTCGATGGTGACGCGCGCGGTGGCCGTGCCCGGCGGCTTCCGTCTCAACGGCGCCAAGACCTGGATCAGCAACGCGCCCTTTGCCGACATCGCCGTGGTGTGGGCCAAGGCCGAGGACGGCCGCATCCGCGGTTTCATCGTCGAGCGCGGCGCCAAGGGTTTCTCCACCCCCAAGATCGAAGGCAAGTTCTCGCTTCGCACCTCGGCCACCGGCGAAATCGTGCTGGAAGATTGTTTCGTGCCGGAAGACGCGCTTCTGCCCAATGTGAAGGGTCTCGCCGGTCCGTTCGGCTGCCTCAACAAAGCGCGCTTCGGCATCGTCTGGGGGGCGATGGGGGCGGCCGAGTTCTGCTGGCACGCGGCGCGCAAATATGTGCTCGAACGCAAGCAATTCGGCCGTCCGCTGGCGGCCAATCAGCTGATCCAGAAGAAGCTCGCCGACATGCAGACCGAGATCACGCTCGGACTACACGGCGCGCTGCGGCTGGCCCGGCTGCTGGATTCAGGGGATGCCGCGCCCGAAATGATCTCGCTGATGAAGCGCAACAATTGCGGCAAGGCGCTCGACATTGCGCGGGTCGCCCGCGACATGCATGGCGGCAACGGCATTTCCGACGAGTATGGCGTCATCCGCCATTTGCTGAACCTCGAATCGGTCAATACCTATGAGGGCACGCACGACATCCACGCGCTCGTTCTCGGCCGCGCCCAGACCGGCATCCAGGCGTTCAACTGATCGACAGATAATTTGTCGCGAAAGTGTGTCGGTGCGCGAGCGGTCATAGTCTGTCTCGCGCCTTTACCATAAGCTTCCGCCAAAGAATATAAATCGTACCTGTCGGGGGAAACGTGTCGGCGCAGGTGAGGGGCGCTCCGGGGGCTGCTGTCCCCGGTCAAGTCCTTTTGAAAGCCGTCTTGATTTTCGGCGCGAGCGTCTTCCTGGCGGGAAGCGTGATTGCCGCCGAAGCGCCGAATGCTGGCGCAGCCCCTCGGCGCGATTTCAGTAGCTATGTTCCCACCGGGCGTGCGACGCGGATCGAGCCAAGCGAAGCGCCCACCATCGACGGCGATCTGTCGGACCCCGCCTGGGCGAAGGCGCAAATCATCGACGAGTTCTATCAAGTCGACCCCGATGAGGGCGTGCCGGCCTCGCAACGCACCGTCGCGCGCTTCATTTATGACGAGAACACGCTCTATGTCGGCATCTACGCTTACGACACCGAGCCCGATAAGATCGTCGCCACCGTGCGCGCGCGCGATGGGCGGCTCGACACCGACGACGGCGTGCGCATCTTCCTCGACCCGCAGCTGACGCGGCGCAACGCCTATTATTTCGAGATGAACGCGCTTGGCTCGCGCGTCGATGCGCTGCTGCAAAACAACAATGCCTATATCCAGACCTGGAACACGATCTGGTCGGGCGGCGCCAAGCGCCAAGTGGACGGCTATTCCGTCGAGATGGCGATTCCGTTCCGTGATCTGTCCTTCGATCCGGCGAAACCCGATTGGGGCCTGGAGATCCAGCGCCGCGTCCGGCGCACCGGCGAGCGCATCCGCTGGTCGAGCATCAGCGCCGCGAGCTATTACGCCGACGTCTCGCGCGAAGGCGTGCTCACCGGCATCGTGGGCGCCAGTCAGGGTCTCGGCCTCGACGTCCAAACCTACGCCAAATTCGGCTTCAAGCGCGAATGGCCGGGCCGCAACCGCGACACGCCGAAATTCTCGATGAGCGGCAACGCCTATTACAAGGTGACGCCCGCGCTGACCGGTACGCTCACGGTCAATCCGGATTTCTCCGATGCGCCGCTCGACATCCGCCAGGTGAACACCACGCGCTTCGTGCTGTTCCAGCCCGAGACGCGCGATTTTTTCCTCCAGGACGCGGCGACCTTCGAATTCGGCGGCCGCAGCTTTCTGCGCGCCGACGATATTTCCCGCGACAATGGACGCGCGTTCTTCTCGCGCAATATCGGGCTTTCACAGGGCCGCGCAGTGGACATCACGACGGGCGGCAAATTGTCCGGTCAGTTCGGCGATCTCGGCATCGGCGCGCTCACGGTGCTCACCGACGGTACCGGCCTCACAGCTGAGCGTCAGGTGCTTTCGGTCGCCCGCATCACCAAGCCGATATTCTCCGAATCGAAGCTGGGCGTCGTCTTCACCAATGGCGATCCCACCGGCCGGAGCAAGAACAGTGTCGCGGGCGCCGATTTCCAATATTTCAATTCGAACTTCCTGCCCGGCCAGGTGCTTTCGGCCGATGTCTTTTTCGAACGCAGCTTCTCTAACACGGTCGGCGACGACGACACGTTCGGCCTCGTGCTGAATCTGCCCAACGAGCCCTGGCGCGTCGATGCGCACTTCAAGCAGGTCGGCGCCAATTATTTTCCGGCCCTCGGTTTCGTGAACCGCACCGGCATCCGCGCCTATGACGGCAACATCACGCACCGCGCCCGCAATGTCGGCCGCTGGCGGTTCGTCGATTTCCTGACGACGTGGAACGTGGTCACCGGCCTCGACAATCGCATGCAGTCCCGGGAGAACATCTTCGAAGTCGCGGTCGCCACGCGCTTCACCGACGAATTCCACTTCCGTGTGGTCAATTCCTTCGAGGACGTGCCCGATATCTTCGATATCGCCAACACTGTCCCGGTGCCGATCGGCCGCTACAGCTGGACCAATCTCGGCCTCTATGTCGCGACCTCCGACGCCCGCCCCTATGGCGCACGTCTCGATGTGACATGTTGCAGTTTCTATAACGGCGATTACTTAAGGGTCGATCTGCAGCTCGATTTCCGTCTCAACGCGCTTTTCCAGATCATCCCGAAATACACTTACACCTATGTCAGCCTTCCGACCGGCGAGGTCACGATCCACCTTGCCTCCACCGACTTCGTGGTCAATTTCACCCCCGACATGCAGCTCTTCACGCAAATCCAGTACGACAATATCAGCGCGAACTTCACCGGTTCCGTGCGCTACCGCTGGGAATACGAGCCGGGCAACGAGCTCTTCGCCTCGATCGGCCAATCGGCGCTGATCCCGGGATTGCTGCCGCGCTACACCTTCATCCCGCAAATCAGCCAAGCCGTGCTGCGCCTCGGCCATACGTTCCGGTTTTGAGGTTCCTCCGCAAAATTTCAGTCGTTGAACCGGGGGGGGTGCGCCATAGTAGGGCCCAATCCGCCGCACCAATGCTGGAGCACCCGTGCCTTCCGAGAAAGCCTATCCCTTCCAAGAAGAGTTGCGATTCCTACGCGCGTGGGTGGCGCGACCGCGAGCCGTCGGCGCCGTGGCGCCGTCGAGCCCGGCGCTGGCCCATGCGGTCGCCGCCCAGATAGACCCCGCTCAGCCCGGGCCGGTGCTTGAGCTTGGTCCGGGCACCGGCGCGCTGACCCGGGGCATCCTCGCGCGCGGCGTTGCGCCGGAGCGCCTGACGCTGATCGAATATGATCCGGATTTGGCGAAATTGCTGGCGGCGGAATTCGCCGGCGTGCGCGTAATCAAAGGCGATGCCTTCGATCTCGAAGCGTCGCTGGGCAGCGCCCATCAGCCCTATATCGCTGTCGTCTCGGGAATTCCGCTGTTGAACTACTCGGTGGCTACGCGGCGCACGTTGCTCGATTCGATGTTCGACAGGATGGCGCCCGGCGGCCCGGTCATCCAGTTTTCCTACGGATTTCATTCGCCGATTTCGCCGGCGTCCGACATCAGAGTGACCATGACGGCCTTCGTCTGGAAGAACGTGCCGCCGGCGCGCGTATGGGTCTATCGCAAGCGCTAGTCGCGCGGGTCTTTTGAAAAGATCGGCGCCGGGCGAGGCGGATGCATCGCCTCATCCCCGTGATGGGACCGGTGGATGACGAACGGGATCGTCGCGAGATAGATCAGAAGTCCCACCACCAGCGTTGCCCACGGAACATAGATGGCCAGCGGAGCCAGCACGCCCGCTAGCAGGACGGCCGCGATCCGGTCATCGCGATTGAAGCGGATGAATTTGAGGGACGGCGTCGGCACCCGGCTCACCATCAGCACCGACGTGAAGGCGATGAGCGCGACGCAAAATAGCGGATTGCGGACCCAGCCATGGGTGAATTCGAAGCTCAACAGCAGCGGCAGCAGCATGATGCCGGCCGCCGCCGGCGTCGGAAGCCCGACGAAATAGGGATAGGACTGCGTTGCGCCTTCGTCGCGCGCCGTTTCGACATTGAAGCGGGCAAGCCGGATCGCGCCACAGACGCAGAAGATCAGCGCGGCGATCCATCCCGCAGGCCCCATCTGCGACAGGCTCCAGGTGTAGATGAGGATGGCCGGCGCTAGACAGAAGCTGATGAGATCGGCAAGCGAGTCGAGCTGTACGCCGAACCGGCTGTCGGCGCCGAGAAGGCGCGCCGCGCGCCCGTCCAGCATGTCGAAGATCATGGCGCAGAAGATCGCCGTGACGGCCGCTTTCCAATCCTGGTGCAGCGCGAACACGATGGACGTCGCCCCGGAGCAGAGGCCGAGCAAGGTCAATGCGCTCGGAACGATCTTGCTGACCGATAAATCTTCCAAGCGCTCGAGCCGCTCGGAAGCCCATTGTCTCGGGGTCAGTCTTTCGTGCGCCATCTGTCTCAGAACCCTGCCATTGAAATCTTACTGTCTTAGAACTCTGCTATTGAAACCTTGCCAGAACGGTTTCGCCGGCGATCACAAATTGCTTCGGCGCGACCAACACTTGCGTTCCCGGCGGCAGATAGACATCCAGCCGGCTGCCGAAACGAATGATGCCAAAACGTTCGCCCCGCCGAACCCGTTGGCCTTCCACGAGATAGCACTTGATGCGCCGCGCGACCAAGCCGGCGATTTGTACCACGGCAAGGTCGGCCGCGTCTTCCGTTCCTTCAACATGGATACGGGCGGACATCCGCTCATTGTGCTCGCTGGCTTTGTCGAAGGAAGCGTTGAAAAAGCGCCCTTTTCGGTAGCTCAGCGCCACGACGGTCCCGTCCACGGCAATCCGGTTCACATGGACATTAAACACGTCCATGAAAATGCTGAGGCGCATCCGGGGCTCCGGTCCCAGCCCAAGCTCGACAGGCGGAACGGCGCGAACGATCGGGAGCAGCTTGCCGTCCGCCGGACTTATGATGAGCCCCGGACCCTCAGGCGTTACGCGTTCGGGATCGCGGAAGAACGCGATGCACCAAAGCGTCAGGGGCACGAATACCCAGCCGAGCCAATTCGAGATCGCGAAGAGCACGAGGTTGACCACGAAGAAGATGGAGATGAACGGCCAGCCTTCGCGGTGAATCGGAATCCTCAACTGGCTCTCTCCTTGCGCGCTGCGCCCCGACCATAGGCCCCTGTTTTGGGCTTCTTCTCAAGCCCATAGCGTAGGCGTGACCGCAAACGCAACTTCCGGCATGTTCCTCATAACATCGTGCGCAAAAAGGGGGGGCGGCATGTTGGGGGCTTATTCACGGGTCGCGTCCGCAGCCTTGTTTTGCGTGTGCGTGGCGGGCTCAGCCGATTCGGCCGAGCAGAATCTCGCGAAGCTTTTCGGCGCGCGCCCCGGCTTCGGGGCGTCCAGTCTTTCACCGGACGGAAAATATGTGGCGCTGATCGCGCCCATCGATGGCGTCGACAATGTCGTGATGGCGCCTCTCGATGCCACGGGAAAGCCGTCGCGCTTTACGGTGCCCGACAGCAGCGCGGTCGACGTTTATTGGCACGATAGCCGTCAACTATTGGCGAAAATACGAACCGTCGAGGGCCGAGGTTTCGGTCAGGAGTACTTCAACGCACCTAGCTTCTACCACGTTGTTCTTTCTCCTACCGGCGAAAAACCTCCTATCTTTCTCAAGACCGAGGATGCCTATTTGGCCAGTTCGGTCACCGCAATCATCGATCTCAATTCGTCAGATCCCAACATCATCTATGCCTCGTCATTGCGCATAACCGCCAATCGGGCCTTCGGGACCCGATGGGCACCCTATTATCGCAGGGCGCTGTTACGCGTGAACTTGCGAAACGGCCGTGCCGAGACGGTACATCAGGGCGAGCTGAACACGGCAAAGTGGGTCATGGATGGCGTTGGGCATATCATCGCCCGCATCGATGTCGATGGAAGGCAGAAGATCGATATTTTCGTTCCGGAAGGTAAGGATTTTCGCAAGCTCGTAACGTTTAATACCAATGACGTTCAGGTCATGGGGTTGACCGAGGATGCCGCCTCACTCGCAGTTGCCGTGACGCATGACAACAGAATTGGTCTTGATCGCATCGCTCTGACGGATGGCAAATTTGGCGAGCCGCTGTTCCGCAATCCGAGTGCGGACCTGGACAGCGTCATGTTGGATGACCGCCCCGGCCGCGTAGTGCGCATTCGATCCGTCAGCGACGATCATTCTAGAGCTCTTGTGGTTTCTTCGGGAGTACAGAACCCGCCGACTT
>SHWE01000028.1 GCA_009693985.1 Alphaproteobacteria bacterium
AGAACACGCGCGGAAAACCGCCGCCGGTGTAATGGTCTTGCGTCCATAACCCGTCGGGCGCTTGGGTCTTGCGCAAATAATCTATGCCCCGCGCGACCGCCACGTCATCGACGCGGCCCGCCGCCATCAGGCCGAGCAGCGCCCATGCCGTCTGCGATGCGATCGAGGGCGCGGGCTCATAACCTTTGTAGTCGAGCCTGTAGCTGGCGCAGTCCTCGTCCCAGCCGCCATCCTCGTTCTGGATCGCGATCAGCCAATCGGCGGCTTTGGCCATCGTTGGATCGTTGGGGGCAAGACCCGCCGCATTGAGCGCGGCCAGCGCCGACCAGGTGCCATAGATATAATTGACGCCCCAGCGGCCGAACCAGCTTCCGTCCTTTTCCTGGATCTCGCGCATATAGGCGATTGCGCGCGCCATTTCGGGCCAGTCCGGCTTCGCGCCCAATTGCGCCAGCATCCCGATGCAGCGCGCGCTGACATCGGCGGTCGGCGGATCGAGCAACGCGCCATGATCGGCAACCGGGATGTTGTTGAGATAGTGATAGACATTGTCGGCGTCGAACGCGCCCCAGCCGCCATTCTTGCTTTGCAAGCCGAGTATCCATTCGGTGCCGCGCGCGATTGCCATATCCCGCTTCGCTTCCGGCTTTCGCTCGCGGGCGCGGTCGAAGGCGAGCACCACCACCGCCGTATCGTCGGTATCGGGATAATGCGCGTTGTTGTATTGGAAGGCCCAGCCGCCGGGTTTCACATCGGGCCGCGCCACGGCCCAATCGCCCTTCACGTCGAGCACTTGCAGCGGTTCGAGCCAATCGAGACCGCGCTCGACGCGAGCGTCCGCTTCGGCGCCGCCCGCTTCCATCAGCGCGTGGCAGACGAGCGCGGTGTCCCACACCGGCGACACGCAGGGCTGGCAATAGGCTTCGCTCTCTTTCACCACGAGCAGCTTGTCGATACCGCGCCGCGCGATGGAGCGTTGCGGATGATCGGCGGGATAGCCGAGCGCGTCATACATAAGCACGCTGTTGATCATCGCGGGGAAGATCGCGCCAAGGCCGTCTTCGCCGTTCAGCCGCTCGGAGACGAACCCGACGCAGGCAGCGATGGCGCGGCGGCGCAATTTTTCCGGCCACAAGGGTTCGACGCGTTTCAGCACGACATCGAGCGCCCCGAAGAACGTGGCCCAATAGCGGTTCTGGTGTGCGGCGCGGCGCGGCGCGGGCGCGCCTTTGGCAGCGAACAATTCGCCGATATGCACGCCGCGCGGGTTGCGCGCTTTGGGCTTCAACGCCGCCAGCACCAGCAGCGGCACCAGCACCGTGCGCGCCCAATAGGACATTTTCGAAAGATGGATGGGAAACCAGCGCGGCAGCAGGATCAACTCGACGGGCACGTTCGGAACGGCGCTCCACGGGCTTTGTCCATAGAGCGCCAGCAGGAAGCGCGTGAACACATTGGCCCGCGCGGCGCCGCCACGCGCGAGAATGGCTTCGCGCGCCTCCACCATATGCGGCGCATCGGGCGAGTCGCCGATCATCTTGAGCGCGAAATAGGCTTTTACGCTCGCGCTGATGTCGAAGGCGCCGCCATGGAACAGCGGCCAGCCGCCATGGCTCCCTCGAATACGGCGAAGATAAACGCCAATTTTCCGTTCGAGTTCGAGATCGGGCGTCTCGGCAAGGTAATGGACGAACAGAATATATTCCGCCGGGATCGTCGCGTCGGCTTCGAGCTCGAAAACCCAGTGGCCGTCGGCGCGCTGCTGACGCATCAACGCATCGGTGGCCGCGCCTATGGTCTGGCTCAAATCCAATTCGCCGGGGTTTTCAACCACACGCTCGTTCATGACTTTTCTCTATACGAGCGTTTGCGTCAGAGCCAGTTCCGCCGCGCGCCGCCCCGAACAGACCGCGCCCTCGATGGTGGCGGGAAGGCCCGTCGCGGTCCAATCGCCGGCGAGAAACAGATTGGTCCATTGCGTCTTGGCGCCCGGACGCTTCGCCTCCTGCGCCTGCGTGGCGGCGAAGGTGGCGCGCCGTTCCTTGACGATCTGCCAGGGCGGAAGCGTAGGTGCGAGTCCGAACAGGCGCGCCACCTCCCGCCAGAACAGCGCGGCGAGGTCTTCGCGGTTTACGTCGAGCAGCCGGTCGGCATTGCTGACCGTCACCGAAATGCGGTCGGGAAAGGCGAAGACCCATTCCACGGCGCCACCGATGATGCCGGTGATGGGCGCGGCGTTCGGCGGTGGGGCAATTTTGAAATGCCCGCTGACAATGGCGCGGAATTCGTCCGGGACCTTGAGGCCGGGCAGCAATGTTTTGGCGATTTGCGGCGGCACCGCCAGGATGATTCGATCATTGCCGCGCACCGCCAAAGGTTCGCCGCCGAAATCGAGCGCGGCTACTTTTCCGGCATCGAACGTCACGCCGCGCAACCGCACGCCGAAGCGCAGCGTCCCGCCCTTCGCTTTGATAAAAGCGATTGCCGGATCGATGAAGGCAGCGCCAAGCGTCGGCGATGCGATGCGCGGGCGGTAGAAGCGCCCGCCCTTCGCCAGTGTTTCGCGCATCAGCGTCGCGATAAGTTCGGGCGACGCGATCTCCGGTTCGGTATTGAGCGCGGCCAAAAGAAAGGGATGCAGCAGACGCTCCCACAGTGGGCCGTTCTCGCGCGTTATATTCGCGCCGGGCCGCATCAGGCGGCGCAGCGCCAGATAATCGCTTGCATGCGTGTGCGGCACCCGGCGCGATTTGGAAAATATCCACCACGGGAACGCGCCTTCATTGGGCCGGATCGTCCAGCGCGCGCCCGTTCGCGCATCGGCGAAGAAAATTTCTGGTTGCGAGGGTCCGAGGAAATTTCCCTCGGCACCGATGGCGCGCAAGTACTCATGCACGGCCCAATTGCCCGACAGAATAAGATGATTGCCGTTATCGATCTCCTGGCCGAGCGCCGGATCGTGATAGGAGCGGCAGCGGCCGCCTGCGAACGCGGTCGCTTCGAACATCTGAACGCGCACGCCTTTGGCGACGAGGGCGACGGCAGCGGAAAGACCCGAGAGCCCCGCGCCGATGATGTGGAAGGTGCCGGAGCTCATCCTTTCAGCACCTGCGCCAACACGATGAGCAGCAGAAGCGGCTTTCCAATGCGAACGCGTTGACGCGGCGGGCTCCAGCCCGCGCGTTCCATCTTGCGCAGGATTTCCGAATAGACGGCGCCCATCAGACGCGGCGCGCGCAACAACCCGCGGGGACGCGCGGCAAGCACCGCATCGGCGCCGCGATAATGCTCATGCGCGAGCCCCGCGAGGCGGCGGCATACCTTGTCGACAGCCGGTTCCGCGATGACCGTCTTGGGATCGGAAGCCGCGATCCACACTTCGTCCAGATAATCGCGCGGCAGATAGAGCCGCCCGACTTCCGCATCCTTGTCGAGGTCGCGCAATATATTCGTCAATTGCAGCGCGCGTCCGAGATGATGGGCAAGCTTCAGTCCCGGCTCCTCGTCCATGCCGAAGACTTTCACCGAAAGCCGCCCGACCGCGCTCGCCACGCGGTCGCAGTAGAGATCGAGCGTTTTAAGGTCTGGCGCGCGAATGTCCTCGACGACGTCCATTTCCATGCCGTCGATGAGGGCAAGGAAATCGTCTTTGCGCAAACCGTAGCGGCGAACCGGCTCTGCCAGAAACGCGGCGCGCGGCGTCGGAGACGATCCATAAAGCGACTCGATGTCCCGCCGCCATTCCGTCAGTGCGGCGCGGCGCGCCTCGCGCGGATCAATGCCTTCGTCGGCGATGTCGTCGACCGCATGGGCGAACGCGTAGATGGCAAATAACGCCTCGCGTTCGGTTTTCGGCAATAACCGCATGCCGGCATAGAACGAGCTGCCGGACGCTTTCATTTTCTCTTCGTGCGTTTCGAGAGCAATGTCCGCCATGCGAACTAGCGCCGTTCCTCGGCGATTTCGGATTTCCCGTTCGCCCGCCCATTGGCGAAGAACCGCATCGCCGCGGAAAGGCCAAGCGCCAGCGCCTCCATCTTGCTGTGGTGCACGCGCATCGACAGCGGGTCCCGCCGCATCAGTCTTTGAACGAGGTCTTCGGCAAGCGACTGGATCACGCTCACCTCAAGCGCGAGACGGCGGTCATGGATCTGGCTCGCGAAGATTCGCGAGCGCGACAGCAAATCCCATGTCAGCCCGGCGAGGCCCGAGACGATCCCGCGCAATTGCGGCGACCCAGCTTTCTCGTTCAGCGCTTCGGGTCCGATGCCGGCCGCCGCGAATGCGCTGGTCGGAATATAGACGCGATTGAGCGCGCGGTAATCCTTCGCGCAATCCTGCAAATGATTGATAATCTGAAGCGCCGCACACAGCGCGTCCGACGCGGGCCAGGTGGAACGCGCCTCGCCATGCACATCGAGCACGAAGCGCCCGACCGGCATCGCCGAGACGCTGCAATAATCCATCAGATCGTCCCAATCGCGATAGCGCAATTTGGTCACGTCGCGGCTGAACGCTTCGAGAAGATCGAGCGCGTGCTGCTGGCTGAGCGTCTTCGCTTCGTGAACCCTGCGTAGCGCCAGCGCTTCGGGCGAGGCGTCGGCTTCGCCCCGGATCGTGCGCCGCATGTGATCGAGCAGATGCAGCTTCTGGTCCGCGCTCGCCGTCGCATGGTCGGCGACATCGTCGGCCGCCCGCGCGAAACGATAGAAGGTGATAATCGCGGCGCGATGGCGCGGATGAATGAGCAACGACGCGACGGGAAAATTCTCGTCGCGGTGTCCTTTGCCCGAACCCAGCTCTGGTGTTATCATCCTGCCCGCTTCATCGCCTGGACGCGGCCTTTCCACATGCCGCCGCGGCCCCGCCAGAATTGTATCGCGGAATCGAGCGTGAACGCCGCATAGAAAATTCCGATCAGGGGGAGGAAAACACCCCAAAGCAGCGAACGGCGGTAGAAACGCAACATCGGCTGGAACAAAATCGCCATGGCGAGCCAGGCGAGCGCGGCCACGCCTCGCGCATTTCCACTGCCGAAGAGGGCCAGCGCCGGGGGCACGGCATAGGTCAGCGCCATGCCCGCCATGGTGCCGAGGAGAAGCACAGGCGAATAATGAAGCTGGGCATGGGCCGAACGCGCCACCATTTTGCGGATGTCGCCAAGGTGCGGATAGGGGCGCAAGGATAGGGCGCGCTCCGTAAGCCCGAGCCAGATGGCGCCCTGCCCCTTCATGCGCCGGGCCAGCGCGCAATCATCGATGATCTCATGGCGCACCGCATCGATGCCGCCGGCGCGCTCGAGCGCTTCGCGGTCCACCAGCATGCAGCCCCCGGCGGCAGCGGCGGTCGCATTGTCGTGGCGGTTGACCCACGCAAAAGGAAACAGCATCGCGAAAAAGAACACAAAGGCCGGAATGAGGAACCGCTCGGCGAGGCTCTCGCAGCGCAATTTCGCCATCAGCGAAACAAGGACGTAATTTCCGTTTTGCGCGCGCACGACAAGCCGACGGAGATTGTCCGGTGCGTGCGCGATGTCCGCATCGGTGAGCCACAGGAAAGCGGGCCGCATTTCGCTCGTCCGCGCTATGCCCTGCTTCACCGCCCATAATTTGCCGGTCCACCCCGAAGGCGGTTCGGCGCCCTCGATAACGACAAGCTTTCCGGTCGTGTCGAGGCGGCGCGCGGCATCGCCGGTGTCATCGGTGCTGCGGTCATCGACCAACACGATGCGAAGATCCCCCGGATAATCCTGCGCCAACAGGCTGCCGATGGCCCGTCCGATCACATCCGCCTCATCGCGCGCCGGCACCACGGCCACGACCGAGGGCCATTGCGCGGGCGCTTCACCCTCGCCATCGTCGCGTTCGCGTGCCAGCCAGAACATGCCGCGGAAGAAAAGCAGATATATCCACGCGGCCAGCGCCACGAGGGTAAGAAGCAGGGCCACGCTCATTTCAGATAGCCCGCCTGCCGGAACCAGGAAATCGCTTCCTCGATGGCCTGAGAATAGGGCCGCGCGGCGTAACCGAGCTCCCGTGCCGCCTTGGCGGAACTGAAATACATCCGGTATTTCGACATTTTGAGCCCATCGATGGTGATGAACGGCTCTTTGCCGGTGATGCGGGCGATCATCTCGGCGCCATAAGCAAGCGGGAACAGCGGCATTCGCGGTATCTGCACGCGCGGCGGTTTGCGCCCCGCGACTGCGGCAATGGCGGCAAGCATGTCTTTGAGAGAAACATCCTGGCCGCCCAATATATAATTCTCGCCGACGCGCCCGCGTGTGAGCGCCGCGACATGCCCCGCCGCCACATCGTCGACATGGACGAGATTCAATCCGGTATCGACGAAGGCCGGCATCCGGCCCATGACCGCTTCGACGATGATGCGCCCCGTCGGGGTGGGGCGCACATCGCGCGGCCCAATGGGCGTCGACGGGCTGACGATCACGGCCGGCAAACCCTCGCGCGCGATCATCGACTCGACGAGGCGCTCGGCGGCTATCTTGCTGCGCTTATAAGCGCCGATGGCGCCGGCCTCGTCGCCGCGTGCAGCTTCGTCGGCGACGCCGCCGACCGGCGGCTTCAAGGTAGCGACGCTGCTGGTGTAGACGATCCTCTCGACGCAAGCGGTGCGCGCCGCATTCATCACATTGCGCGTGCCTTCGAGATTGTTGCGGTAGATTTCGTCAGGATCGCGCGCCCACAGCCGGTAATCGGCGGCGACATGGAAGAGATAACGCGTGTCCTTCGCCGCGCGCATCAGGGACTCCGCGTCGCGCATATCGCCTTCGACGATCTCGCACGGAAAATCGTTGAGATTGGTGCGCGGGCTCGAAGCCCGCACCAGCGCGCGCACCGCGTAGCCGCGTGCGCTCAGCGCGCGCGCCACCGCCGAGCCGACAAAGCCCGAAGCACCCGTCACCAGCACGCGGTCCGCCGTCGCCATCGCACTCGCTCAGTTTACGACAATTCTCCGCCGGCCTTCGGGGCCAGCGCCCGCTTTCCTTCCATCGCCTGCCACAGCAGCAGAATGGGCACGCCGATCGCGATGTCGCGCGCGCGCTTGAGCAGCGACACCGCAAGGCCTAATTCGGGCCCCACGCCCAGCAGCGGCGCCAGCATCGCATAGGCGCCTTCCTGCACGCCGAGCGCATTGGGCACGATGAAGGCCGCGCTGCGCATCGCATAGACAAGGCTCTCGATCGCCACCACCGCCGCGAGGTCGACATCGGCCCCGATCAGGCGGAAGGCGATCCAGGTGCCGATGGCGCTGGCGATCCAGCCCACCAGATGCAGGACGAGCGAAACGCCCACGCGCACCGGCGAGCGGTAGATCGCATCGAGCGCCGTCGTCAGCGTGGCGGCGTGGGCGAGCTTGGTGGGAAGAATGTGAGACGCGAATTTCGCGGTGATCCAGCTTCCACGCCGCTGCACGAAGAGAAAAGCGATGCCGATGATCGTCGCGGCCGCGAGCCCGATGGTCAGGGTCGCGGTGAGGGTCGCGGTGAAGGAATTTTGCGGCGCCCGTTCGGCCAGCAATGCGATGCCGAGCGCGACATAGACAATCTGCGCCATCATCTCGGTGGTGACGTCGACGATGGTAGAGGCGAACGCCATCGGCGCCGGCAGGCCTTTGAGGTTCGCCGCCCGCGCGCCGATGACGAAGCCGCCGACTTGCGAGAAGGGCAGAACTTCGGCGGCGGAATCGCGCACCATGCGGCCCCACAGGAAGATCGTGATCCCGGCGCCCGGAACGAGGACCTGCCAGGAGCCCGCGAGGACGACGAACAGCGCCAGCGCATAGGCGATGAGAATCGCAAACCCGCCCCATCCAACTTCGAGCGCCGCCGAGAACACCGCCGCGAAGCCGACATAGAAGACGAGGTAGACGGCGAGGCCGAGGCCCAGTAGGGCGAGAAGGATAAAGCGGAGTTTCATTTAGGCCGATTCATCTAAGCCGGCGTTTGCGGCTTGGATCTAAAGCTCCACAGCCGCAACGCCGCCAGCGCCGTCTCCGCCAATTGCGGCAGGAAGCTCGGCCGCAGCATCTCAGGCTCGAAGACCGACATCCGGCGGCGGTTCTCGCCATAGCAATCTTCGAGGAAACGGCGGAAATTGAAGCCGTCGATGAAGACGCTCGCCTGCGTGGCGGCGAATTCCTTGCCGTCATTCATGGCGGCGCCGCGGCGGGCGGTGCCGACCATCCGCTTGAAGGCGCGGATGTAATAGCGAAACGACACCAGCGGCAGCAGCGTGCGCGAGACGAAGCCGCGCCGTGCCTGATTATACGCCATCCAATTGACGAAGAAGACGATGTGCCGGGTTTCCTCGTACATCAGAACGTCGAATATCTCGAACATGCTTTCGGGCAGGAAGCTCGACTGGCGGGCCATCTTGAAGACGCCGAAACCAAGGAAGGAATCGACGCATTCGCCGAAGCCGAAATCCTTGAACGCGGTCTCGACGTCGGCGGACAATTGCTCCATCGGCAATTCTTGCGCGTCGATGCCGTAGCGGCGGATCATCTCGCGGATCAGCTCGGCGTGGCGCGCTTCTTCCAAGCCTTGAAGCGCAATGGCTTCCTTCAGGACCGGGTCCTTCACCGTCTCCGTGAAGGCCGCGACGATCGCGCCCGCGCGCCGCTCGGTGTAAAAAACCTCCTGCCAGAACGGCACCGAACGCAGGCGTTCAAGCTCCGCCTGATTGAGTTCTGGCCAAGGCAGCGCCTTGGGATCGAACTCCTGATAGGTCTCCTTGAAATGGCGGCAGAAGAATTCCTTATGCGCCTCCGAGCCGATCTTCATGGCGCGGCCTTCCGTTTCGTGCGCATGAAGCGCCGGGCGAGCCGTGCCATTGTCGGCACGAATGTCGGGCGCAGCAGACGGGCATCGTAAGGCGCCATGCGGCGGTCGTTCTCGGCGAGGCAGATGTCGATGAGTTCGGCGACGTCGATATCGGCGCCCAATTGGCTAGCGCCGGTCATGGTGAAATTGTTGTCCTGTACGCCCGTGCCGACATCGCGCGCCATGCCGATACGCTCCCAGATCAGGAACAGCCAGACGCGTAAGACTTTCAGCTCGAACAGAGGCCGCTTGTAGAAGGGCATGGTGCGGCGATGCCATGACACCCAATTGACGTAGAAGAGAATGTGCCGCGCCTCTTCGTGGATCACCGGCTCGAAGGTGTCGACCAGCGCCTCGGGGAAAAAGCCGGTGCGCTTGGCCGCTTCGAACAGGCCGAAGGCGAAGAAGCTGTCGATGCACTCGCTATAGCCCGTGACCATGAAGGACCATTCGGGGTCGGTCGGGATTTTGTATTCGGGCTCGGGCACCAGCGCGATGCCATAGGCGGCGACGAGGTTCGACAGCACATGCTTGTGCCGCCCCTCCTCGAAGGCGTCCATCTCGATGGCCTTCTTCAGCATCGGATCGGAGGCGATGGCGATATAGGAGGCGACGTTCAGCTTCGCCTTACCCTCGGTCTGCACCGCGATGTCCCAGATCGGAAGGCTGACGAGGCGCGCGCGCGCGTCATCGTCGAGCTTCGGCCAGTCGATCACCGCGGGCTTATAAGGGTTATGCGTGTCAAGCAGCGTCCGGCAGAACAGCGCCAGATGTTCGGGGCTGCCGCGGCGCATGGGCGCGCGCGGCGCGGCGCGCGATCCGGACACAAGGGACGCATTCTGACTCACGGCGTCGAACTCCTCACCCCGTTCCGCGAGGCGTGGGCGACTGTACCGCCCTGCTCCCCCTGATGGAAATCGGCAAACCCGCCGCGGCGGCCCCCCGTATCGCGCAAGGCTTGCGTTAACTCTGGGGCGAGAAGCGCGGCCAATTCGTCGCGGTAACGATAGGTGGGCGCAGACCCGAGATAATCGCCGGTCGCCGGGTGGAGATATATTTCGCTCAAGCCTTCGGGAAGGTGGCGCACGATGCCGAGCAAGCGGTCCTTGGTCATATTCCCCGACCAGGCGAGGCCGAAGACATTGTCCGGGGCCAGAATGCCGGCCGCGCGCAGCTTGCGGCGCATCAGACGCAGCCAAGGCGCCATCACCCAATCGGTTGCGGAGGCCGGGACGCGCTCGATTTTGGCGAGCACATTGCGCGGCTCCGACGGCACGCGCATCGCGCGAAGGCCGAATCGCCGACCGATGGTGACCATCAAGCCCAGAATCGTCGGATGCAGATGGAAATGCTTATGCGCGTTGCAATGATCGAGGGTGAGACCCGTCGCCGCGTAGGCTTCGAACTGCGCATTAATTTCGGCAGCCAATTGCGCCCGCGCAGCGGATGAGAAGAACATCCTCGCCCCCGAAGCCGCCATGTCGTTACGAAAGAATCCCGCGCCATCGACGAGATCGGGCACGCGCGCGCGCGGCAATATTGGCCGCCCCTCCACCAGCACCAGATGCAGGCCGACGCGCAAGGACGGCAGGCGCTTGGCGAGGCGTACCGCATCGGCGCAGGCGGGCGCGCCCACCATCAGGCTGGCGGCGCTCAGCGCGCCGTTCACATGCGCCGCTTCGACCGCGTCGTTGACCTCGCGTGCGGCGCCGAAATCGTCGGCGGTAATGACGAGCTGCTTCAAGCCGTTTCCCGGCGGTACCTCAGGAAGTGGAAAAACTCCACGCCTTCGCGCAAGCGGCGCTTCATCATTTCGGGGCTCACCACCATCTCGCGCACGATGGAAGCGATCTTGGTCGGGCGGAAATAGAATTTCTTGTAGAAATCCGCGACCGAGTCGAAAATCTCCGTGTGGCTGAGATGCGGATAGTTGAGCGGCGCGATCTGGGTGCCGTCATTCGAGATGAGGTCCTCGTCGGCGCCCAGCAGCCAGCCATTCTCCAGCGCCTGCTGATACAGGAACGTGCCCGGATAGGGCGCCGCGAGCGAGACCTGGATCGTGTGCGGATTGATCTGGCGCGCGAACTGCACGGTTTCCTGGATGGTCGCCTGCGTCTCGCCCGGCAGGCCGAGAATGAAGGTGCCGTGGATGACGATCCCAAGCTCGTGGCAATCCTTGGTGAACTGGCGCGCCACTTCGATCCGCATGCCCTTCTTGATGTTGACGAGGATCTGCTGATTGCCGGATTCATAACCGACCAGCAGCAGGCGCAGCCCATTGTCCTTCAGGACTTCCAGCGTCTTGCGCGGCACGTTCGCTTTCGCATTGCACGACCAGGTGACGCCGAGCTTGCCCAAGCTCTTGGCGATCTCTTCGACGCGCGGCAGATTGTCGGTCAGCGTATCGTCGTCGAAGAAGATTTCCTTCACCTGCGGGAAATTTTCCTTCGTCCATTTCACTTCGGCGACGACATCTTCGACCGAGCGCACGCGATAGCGATGCCCGCCGACCGTCTGCGGCCACAGGCAGAAGGTGCAACGCGATTTGCAGCCGCGCCCCGTATAGAACGAGACGTACGGGTGCTTCAGATAGCCGATGAAATAATTCTCGATTTTCAGATCGCGCTGGTAAACCGGCGTCACCCAGGGAAGCGAATCCATGTTCTCGAGGATTTCGCGGTCCTCATTGTGGACGATGACGCCATTGTTGTTGCGATAGCTGATGCCCTTGACCTTGGCCCAATCATGGCCGTCGGCGATTTCCTTGATGGTGAAATCGAATTCGTTGCGGGCGACGAAATCGACGGCGCGGCTGGCGGCCAGACTTTTGTCGGGCTCGACCGCAACCTTGGCGCCGATGAAGCCGATCTTCGCGCGCGGGTTGATCGCCTTGATCATCTCGGCGGTTTTCACGTCCGAGCGGAAGGACGGCGTCGAGGTGTGCATGATGATGAGGTCGCGGTTCTTCACCTCGGGGATGATGTCCTCGAAGCTCAAGCGGTGCGGCGGCGCGTCGATCAGCTTGGAGCCTTCGACCAGGGAGGCCGGCTGGGCCAGCCAGGTCGGATACCAGAACGACTTGATTTCCCGCTTCGCCTGGTAGCGCGCGCCGGCGCCGCCGTCGAAACCGTCGAAGGATGGGGCCTGAAGGAACAACGTACGCATGCCTAGAACCTCATTCGCGCGCCAATTCGCCGCTTCCGCTTAACCGGTAACGGCTCCCGCGCCAATCCACTTGTTTCACAAAAAAAGAGCCCACGAAGACGGCAAAAAATAGCATATCGCGCAACGGAAACAGCCAAATTGATGACCCCGTGCGGCCCAAAAAGCGGTCGATCCGCCGCTCTTCATATATGCGCACTGCGACAATTGCGCCGAGCGCCACGAGCGCCGGCCCCGAACCGCCAAGCAGCAGCGCGGCCACAAGCCCCAAGGGCAGAATGTACGTGACGAGGCTGCCGGCATGGCCCAAGGGATCGATGCCGCGGATGGTGCGCGACCAGCGAAGCTCATGGCGGAACAGTTCGCGGAAATTTTGCTCGTTGCAGGAATGGCTCAGCACCATCGGCGGATAGGCCAGCTTCAGCCCTGCGCCGCGAACGCTGCGGCCGATCTCGTAATCGTCGGCGAGATCGTTGCGGAATTTCTCGAAGCCGCCGATATCGGCGAGCAGCGATCGCTTCAGCGCGATGGTCGAGCCGAAACAGGGCGCGGCGAGACGAAAGCTCACCGCGCACACCACATTGGGCAGGAACCGGTCGATGCCCATGGCGGCAAGTCGCGACCAGACATTGCCGCGCGCACGGCCGCGGTAGTAACAGGTCACCGCGCCGATGCCGGGCTCTTCCAGGGCGCCGACGATTTTGCGCAAATAATCGGGGGCGACGCCGATATCGCTGTCGCTCAACACCAGCACGTCGTGCTTGGCGTGCGGAAACATGCCGATCAGATTGGCGATCTTCGGATTGCTGCCGTCCTCGCGCGCGCCGACCGCCAGCGCGATGTCGAACCTCGGAGTTCTGGCCTTCAAATCTTCCACCACGGCAATCGCGGGATCGGCTTCGTCTTGCACGCCGAACACGATCTGCACCGCGCCCGGATAGTCCTGGGCGCAGAAGCTTTCGAGATTTTCGCGAAGGCCGCTTTCCGCCCCGTGCAACGGCTTCAACAATGTGACGGCGGGAAAATGCGAAGCACTGGCGGGCGTTTCGTGCGCCAATTTCTGCAACGCGCGCAGCGAGACGATGACATAGAGCGCGCCGCACAGCGCCATCGCCATCAAAATCCATCCCGCCGCCATCATCATGTGTTTTTTTGCGCTTCCAGATCCCAAGCGCGCAGGTGGCGGGCCGGGATCGTGGCGGCTTCCGCGACGCTCCGCACGCCGACATGCTGAAATTCGCGGCGAAGCTCGTCGAACATCATATCCATGACATGGCGCGCGCCGCCCTCGCCCAACGCGCCCAACCCGTAGAGAAACGGCCGCCCCATGAATGCGGCTTTGGCGCCAAGCGCGAGCGCCCGCACCACATCGAGCCCACTGCGAAAACCGCTGTCGATCATCACAGTCGCGCGCGCGCCCACTTCCGCGACGATGGCGGGCAGCATGTCGATGGAGGCCGGCGCGCCGTCGAAATGGCGGCCGCCATGATTGGAAACGATCATGCCGTCGACGCCGAGCTTGACCAGACGCGCGGCGTCTTCGGGATGCAACACGCCCTTCACCACAAAGGCCCGCTTCCAACGGTCGCGCAACCGCGCCAACTCGTCCCAGGTGTGGCTGCCAGAGGCGCGCGCCTGCATCGTTTGCGCGGTCGAACCCGTGGTCGCCCGCCCCTCGGTGTAGGGCACGATATTCTCGGTGCGCAACAGGCCGTGGCGGCGCAGCGCCAGCGTCCAAGCGGGCGATCTTGCCACCTGAAGAAAAATTTTCGGGCCGATTTTGAAGGGCACTTTCACGCCGTGGCGGATGTCGCGCGGCCGCTTCGACTTGCCGGCACTATCGATGGTGGGCACCAGCACCTGCGCCCCCGCATCGCCAGCGCGCTTCACCAGATCGAAGGTGATGGCGTGATCGTCCTTGGGAAAACGATAGAGCTGGAACCAGAAAACGTCCGGCGCGATCTTAGCAATGCGCTCGATGGAAGCGTTGGCCGGCGTCGCCAATATATAAGGCACGTTCCGGGCTTGCGCTTCGGCGGCGAGATATTCTTCCGCCCCCGGCCAGATCAATCCGCCCGAGCCCATCGGCGCCACCCCGAACGGCGCGGCATAGGTTCGGCCGAACAATTCCACCTCGGTCGAGACGTCTTTGGTGTCGATGCAATAGCGCGGCAGCAATTCCACCGAAGACAGCGCCGTCGCGTTGCGGGCCGCGCATTCCTCGTCATTGGCGCCGCCATCGACGAAGGCGAAGGCGAAGCGCGGCACGCGGGCCCGCGCGCGCGCGCGCAAGCTCTCGACCGTCGGATAGCGGCGGCGCAAGCGCTCCGCTCTCGCTTCGTCTCCCGGCGATGTTCGGTTCTTCACGCGCCCAGCCCCATTTGAAGCCATCATAGGGATGCGAACGGCCGCGAGCAGCGGCGAAATGCCCATAAAGGCGATTTTCTTGCCTCAACAGGGGGTTCCAACGCCCCGCCCAGGCTTTTTCACGTGCCGCCATGGACCTTTTCGCCGCTCCATCCGTTTGGTTGGCCATGCGGACATTTGTGAACCTTGCTGCGATGGCCTTCGCAGCGCTTCTCTTCACCGCGCCTCAAGCTTCGGCGACGCCACAGACCGACCTCGTGGCCTCCGCCTCCACCACCATCGACAATATGCGGACCGACCCGTCCTTCGGGCCCGCCCGCAACATGATGGACCGCGCCCGCGGCATGCTGATCGTGCCGACGCTGATCAAAGGCGGCTTCATCTTCGGCGCCGAAGGCGGCAATGGCGTCCTTCTTGCCCGCACCAATGCCGGCTGGAGCCCGCCCGCCTTCTACACCGTCGGATCGGCTTCGTTCGGCCTGCAGGCGGGCCTCGAAAAGGCGCAGATCGTCATGCTGATCATGAGCGACCGCGCGCTGAAGGCCGTGCAGGACGGCGACGTCAAGCTCGGCGCCGGCGGCGGGCTCACCATCGCCACGTTGAGCGCGGGCGCGGAAGCCGCCACCGCGGCCAATTTGTCCGGCGACATCATCATCTGGACCTCCGCGACGGGCCTTTATGGCGGTCTGACGCTGAACGGCTCCGTGATCAGCGCCAGCAACGAATGGAACACGGCTTATTATGGCCGCGCCATTCCGGTCGGCGACATCCTGGCCGGCGGCATGCGCAATCCGGGCTCCGAGCCGCTGCGGCAGAAGCTCAGTGCCGTCCGTTAAGGATTTCGCGGTCTTTCGAAAGTGAAGGCGCGGGTTCATCCCCCGCGCCTTCCTCTTTTTGGGCGACCCATTGTAGACTGGCCTCCACGGATAATCGGGAGGTGGGTCATGAAAGTTCGGATCTTCGCATTGGGTTTCGCCTTTGCCGCGCTGACCTCTATGGCGGCGGCGCAGCCCTCGTCGGTCGTTCAAAAGACCTACCCAATCGTCCAGGGCAAGACCTACAAATTCGAGCGCGTCGCCGACGGCGTCTATTATGCGACCGGCGGCTTCGGCAGCAACAATGTGGTGGTCGTCAACGATGCCGACGTCCTGATCGTCGACACCGGCACGTCGCCCACCACCGCGCGCGCCTTCGTCGAAGACATCAAGCTGATCACGCCCAAGCCGGTGAAATATGTGGTCAACACCCATTTCCATTTCGACCACACCGACGGCAATCAGATCTTCGGGCCGGACGTGCAGATCATCGCCCATGAATTCGTGAAGTCCGAGATGATGCGCGGCAATGTTCTCGACCGCGAGCCGTACAAATCTTCGGCGGGAGACGCCTATCCGGCGCGCATCGCGAATTTGAAGACGCAGATCGCCGCCGAGCGCGACGCCACCAAGAAAGCGGCGCTGACACGCGACCTCGCGACGGCGGAGGGCGTCCAGGCCCAGCTGCGCGAGATCAAAGTCACCCCGCCGACCGTCACCTATAGGGGCAAGCATGTGATCCAGGCGGGGTCGCAGGAAATCCAGCTGCTCAATTGGGGCCTCGCCCACACCGGCGGCGACACCGTCGTGTTCCTGCCGCGCGAGAAGATCGTCGCCACCGGCGATCTGATGGAAAGCCGTCTCGCCTATATGGGTGACGCCACATTCGACGACTGGATCACCGCGCTCGACGCGCTGAAGAAGCTCGATTTCACGCTGATCCTGCCCGGCCACGGCGTGCCGTTCGAAGATAAGGCGCTCATCACCGCCTATCAGGACTATCTCCAGGACGTGATCGTGAAGGGCAATCAGCTCAAGCGCGGCGGCGTGTCTGCCGAGGATGCCGCCAAGCAGATCGATTTGACGAGCCATTCGAAGGCGTTCCCGCAGATCACCGGGCCGGGCGCGGAGTTGCGCGGTATGCGCCGGCTCTATGTCTGGCTGACCGAACGCGGCGGCGGCTAGACGCCGCTTCAATGGCGGCCGCCAGGAAGGTCATCATCACCTGCGCGATGACGGGGGCGATCCACACGCCCTCGATGTCGCTGCATCTGCCGGTGACGCCCGACGAGATTGTCGCCGATGCGCTGGGCGCGGCAGAAGCGGGCGCGGCCATCCTGCATCTGCACGCGCGCGATCCCGAAACCGGCAAGCCCGACCAGACGCCGGAAGCCTTCGCGCGCTTTCTGCCGCGCATCAAGCAGCGCAGCAATGCGGTCATCAATCTGACGACCGGCGGCTCACCCTTCATGAGCCCGGCGGAGCGGGTGAAACCGGCGGCGCATTTCAAGCCCGAAGTCGCCTCGCTGAACATGGGCTCGATGAATTTCGGCCTGTTCCCGATGCTGGAGCGGTACAAGGAGTTCAAGCACGATTGGGAGCGGGCGCATCTGGAGAACAGCCGCGATCTCGTGTTCCGGAATTCCTTCAAGGACATCGAATATATTTTGCGCACCTGCGCCGATAACGGCACGCGCTTCGAGTTCGAATGCTACGACATCGGCCATCTCTACAATCTGAAGCATTTCCTGGATCGCGGTTTGGTGAAGCCGCCGCTGTTCGTCCAATCGGTGTTCGGCATCCTCGGCGGCATCGGCACCCATGCGGAGGACGTCGCGCACATGAAGCGCACCGCCGACCGGCTGTTCGGCGAGGATTATCGCTGGTCGGTGCTGGGCGCGGGCGCAGCGCAGATGCGCATTGCCGCTCAAGCCGCCGCGATGGGCGGCAATGTCCGCGTCGGATTGGAGGACTCGCTGTGGGCGGGGCCGAAACGGCTGGCGAAATCCAGCGGCGAACAGGTCCGCATCGTGCGCGCTATTCTGGAAGGACTGGGCTTGGAAATCGCCACGCCCGACGAAGCGCGCGCGATTCTTTCGCTGAAAGGCGCCGACCGCGTCGCGTTCTAAAAAACAACCCTCCCCTTGAGGGAGGGTCGAAATTTGCCATACGCAAATTTCGTGGAGGGGTCAGTGCCCAGACGGCCGAAAGCTGATGCCGCGCGGCGCCGCGAGTTCCGGCGTAAATTCGCCAAAGATATGCGCAATGCACCGACGGATGCCGAGCGAAAGCTCTGGTCTTTACTCCGCAACAAGCAAATGACCGCCTTGCGATTTCGGCGACAGCAGCCCGTCGGTCCCTATATCGCAGATTTCTTCTGTGCTGCTGCAAAGCTCATTGTGGAGCTCGACGGCGGTCAGCACGGCACTAAAGAAAATCTCATGTACGACGAACAGCGCACCCGCTTTCTCAATGATCGCGGTTATCGTGTGCTGCGCTTTACAAATTCCGATTTGTTAAAACACTCGCAAGCCGTCCTCGAAGGCATCTGGCTCGCGGCAAAAGAAAGCGGCAGACCCCTCCCCGAACCGCCTAGCGGCGGTTCAACCCTCCCTCAAGGGGAGGGTTGAATCAGAGCTTCAACGGTTTGAAATAACCCGTCAGCTCCAGATAACCCCGCCCGCCGGGGCTGCGCACCGCGCCTTCCCAATAGACCGGACCGCCGGCGCCGCGGCTGTCGAGTTCCTGATCGTCGAACAAAGGCGTCAAACGAAACTCTCGTTCGCCCGTAGGCAACCGCACGACAAGCATGCGTTCCACCGGATAGTCCGTATTGGTGCGCGGCGACCGCCAAGTTCTGCCCGTCGTGAAGCGTACATCTTCGGGCGCAAAGCGCTGCGTGGTGCCGTCGGCGGAACGGAAACTCCCGCCCGCCCACAACGCACTTCCATCCGCCTTACGAATTTGGAACGCCATCAACGCGGAACCGTCGTCGAGATTGAGACCGACCCAGTCCCAACCGACTGCATTGGGATCGAGATAGCTCGACGACCATTCGCGGTCGAGCCAGGCGCTGCCGGTGACGGCCGCAGGTTTGCCGCCGCGCGCAACGGTGCCCGACACTTTCAGATGCGGCATGCTGTAATAATGACTCGCCTGCGAGCCCAGCGGGCCCTTGCGGCTGTAGCCGCCCTCGCCTTGCAGCATGATCGCTTGCGACGGCGAAAAATTCAGATCGAGCGTAAATTCCTTGCCGGCGACATGCGCGCGGAAATTCCCATCCGCCCCGCGCTTCAGATTCCAATCGTCGATCACCACGTCGGTGTCGGCGGTGGATGCCTGCGCCAGCCCGAAGCCTTCGCGCGCCACGCGTTGATCGTGCAGCAGATGTCCGACCGCCACGTCCGAGATCGCCGCATGGGCGAACAGGATCTGCTTGGGCACGAAGGCGCTCGGATTGCGCTGGTCGATTTGGGGCCGCGTGCGGAAGAACGTCACCTGGAAGCCGAGCGTTTTCCCGTCCGCCGTGTCGAGAAGGCCCGTGATGTACCACCACTCGGTGCGGAAATCGGGATGCGCGCCGTGATCGGCCGGGAAATTCAGCGCGACGCCAGGGCGCACTTCCGGATAGGCGGGAAGCTGCGCGTCGGCGGCAAGCGACGCGCCCGCCAACAGCGACAGCACAAAACCGATGACGAGACGCATCACCAATCCTCCCGCACGGCGCGAACCGCATCGCCCGAAAGCGCGCGCCGTCCGGCGAACAACGCGGTGCCCGCGGCGGCGGCGATCAGCACAATCGTCACCGTGGCGAACAATCCGTAAGGCAGCCGCGTCTCCATCGTCCAATGGAAGCTCTGCGGGTTGACGACATTGATCAGCACTTGAGAAATCGCCAGCCCGAGCGCCAGCCCCGCCACGACGCCGATGGTGCCGAGCAACGCCCCTTCGGCGGCCAGCATCGCGACGATCTGACGGCGCAGCACGCCGACATGGCGCAACATGCCGAATTCCTTGGTGCGGGCCAGCGTCTGCGCCGAGAACGTCGCGGCGACGCCAGAAAGTCCGACCAAAATCGCGATGGCCTCCAGCAGATAGGTGACGGCGAAACTGCGGTCGAAGATCTGCATGGCCAACGCGCGCAATTCCTGCGGCTCCGCGACGGTCAGACGCGCCGCCAGCAGAGGCGGCAGTTCGGCACGCATCGCGTCGATCACATCGCGCGGGCGCGCGCCGGGCGCCAGATCGACCGCCGCATCGGTGCGCAACACATCGCCCGACGCCTTAGTGTAATCCTCGTTGCCGATCACGATGGAGCCCTGTTGGCGCGCATAATCGCGCCAGATGCCGGCGACGAATACGCGTGTCGTCTCACCCGCTGTTTCGCGGCCGATGGGAAGCTCCAGAAAATCGCCGGGACGATAGCCGTAGAGCCACTGGCCCGGCTCCGACAGCCAGACGGGCACCGCGCCTTCGGGCACCGGCAGCGATTGTCCAATCAGCGGCAGACCGCCGGCTGCATCGTTGAAATCGACGGTGCGCGCCATCACCGCGATGGGCGGCTGGTCGGGCGACAGCCGCAACGGCACGTTCTTGCGGAAATCGATCATCGCGATGCCGGGAACGGCGGCGAGCTTCTTCTGCAACTCCACATCCAGCCCGCCGCTCGAATCGCCTTCGACGTGCAGATAGAGATCGGACGGCAGAACCTGCACCATCCATTCATCGACCGAGATGCGGAACGACGCGATCATCACCGCCATCGCCACCATCAGGCTGGTGCTGGCGACGATGCCGCAAAGGGCAATGGCCGCCTGGCTCGGCGCGCCCCACAGCCGCTTCAGCGCCAGATCGATGGAGGCCGCCGCGAAGGCGAAGCGTTGCAGCGGCGCCAGCAACAGCCGCGCCAGCAGCGGCATCGCGGCGACGCCGCCCGCCAGCATCAGCGCGATCGAGAGATAGCCGAAGACCGGCAGATCGCCGACCGCCGGAACCAGCGCCGCGCCCCCGCCCAATGCGAGAAGGATCGGCGCGGTCCACACCGCGGGAACCGCGCTCGGGTCGATGACGTCGCCTTCGTTCTTGAGCACGACGGCGGGTTGCGCGCGCGCCGCTTCCCGCGCCGGCAACAGGCTGCCGAACAGCGCCGCGAGAAGGCCGAGAACAAGAAACACCGCCGCCGCTACCGGCGCGAAGATCAATTGCGGCCTTGTGCCTTCAAAATAGCCGCCGCCGAGATCGCCGCCGAGGAAGCTCAGCGCCGCCGACGCCAGCGCGAGGCCGAGCACGAGGCCGAGACCTGCGCCGATACCGCCCACCACCGCGCCTTCGGCCAGCACCTGCGCCAGCAGCGCCCGGCGCTGCACGCCGAGCACGCGCAGCAGCGCGAATTGCGAACGGCGCCGCGCCACCGACAAGCTTTGCGCCGAATAGACGAGGAAGGCGCCCGACAGCAGCGCCATCAACGCCAGCATGTCGAGATTGACGCGATAGGCGCGCGACAGCGAATCGCTGCGACGCGCGGCGCTCTCCTGGCTGACGATTTCGGCGTCCGCCGGCAGCACCGCTATGATGTTGGCGCGGATATTTTCCGCATCCGCGCCGCCGGCGAGCTTGAGGTCGATGCGCTGCAAGCGGCCCAATTGTCCAAAGCGCCATTGCGCCGCCGCGATGTCGATGGCGCCGATGCTCTGCCCCTCGGCGACACCAGGCAGAGTGCCGACAATGGTGAACGCCACCTCGTGACCGGCGGCGGAGAGCGTGATGGTGTCGCCGATATTCTTGCGCGTCTCGTCGAGCGCGGCCTGCGAGAGAAACAGCGAGGATTCGTCGAGCGCGTCCTCGCTTTCGGGGGCGCCGATTTCCACCCGCCGTCCGATCAGGTTCGGCGTCACGAAACCGGCGCGCAAACCATCGAGGCCGAGAAGCGTGATGCGCGTTTCGTCGTCCTCGCTGGTGCCCGCCGATAGCTCGACCGCCGGGCTGGCGCCCGCGATGCCGCTAAGACGCGCGAGCTTGGGGTATAGCGCCTCATCGAATCCGAACGGCGTCACCGAATGGATTTGCAAGTCGGAATCGCCGTTGACCGTGCGCACCGCGCGGGCGAATTCGTTGAGCGCCGAGGCATTGATCAGATGCACCGCGAAGCCGAGCGCGACGCCGATGGCGATGGCGATGGCGGCAACGATAGCGCGGCCCGGATGGGCGCGCCATTCGCCCGCGATCATCCAGCGGGCGCATCTGGTGCTGATACTGTTCCGCTCAGACCGCATGGATTTCCGCGAGCCCCTCGCGCGTCAGCTTCATTGTGCGGTCAGCCACCGCGGCGGCGACGCTCGAATGGGTGACAAGCAGCGCGGCGGCTCCCGACACGCGAACTTGTTTCGCGAAGAGATCGAGAATCCGCGCCGCCGTCTCGGGGTCGAGATTGCCGGTCGGCTCGTCGGCCAGAATGAGCGCCGGGCGATGCACGAGCGCGCGCGCGATGGCGACGCGCTGCAACTCGCCGCCGGAGAGCGCCTTGGGATAATCGGGACCACGCCCAGCGAGCCCGACGGAGTCCAACAGCTGCGTCGCCCGCGCCATCGCGTCGCTCGAACTCCCCCGTTGCAGCACCAGCGGCAGAGCGACGTTCTGCGCCAGCGTCAGATGGGGAAGGATATGAAAGGCCTGGAAGACGAAGCCGATGCGGTCGCGCCGCAGCAAAGTGCGCGCATCGTCGGAGAGCGAATCGAGCGCCACCCCGTCGATGGCGATGGAGCCGGCATCCGCCACGTCCAATCCGGCGATGAGGTTCAGCAGCGTCGATTTGCCGACCCCGGATTCGCCGGTGATGGCGACGAATTCGCCCGGTTTCAGCGTCAGATCGAGATCGCCGAACAGCACGCGCCCGCCCGGCACCGCCTTCTTGAGAGCGCTAACGGAAAGCAGCGGAGCGACAGGGATAATGGGACCATGCATCCGGTCACTGTACCCTATCGGTGCCGGGAGATAAAAACTCCTATAGCCTGCCCGCCTCGCTGGGGTCCGCGCGAAAGACACATTAGGAGCGATCTTTGTTCCAGGCGCTGGGCACGTTTTGCGGCTATCTTTATTGCTTCTATTGCATCTGCTTTCGGTGGGATGCCGTGCGAAGCAAGTATGGGCGCTTCGATCTGATTTTCTGGGCGTATTTCATCATATTAACAATCTGGTTCATCGGATTTCTTATCGATGTTGCGGTCTTCTTCGCTTTTGGCGTGTGACCAATGTCCTGCTAAGCTTGACACCGTAAATTCCGTTGGAGACCTTCATGCTCATTCGCGCGCTTCTCACGGTCGGTCTTGCATTCGCGATAGCGCAAGCTGCCGCCCAGACCGCGCTGCCCAACCAGCGCGAAGGCGACCACATCATCAAGGATTTCCGCTTCGCCAGCGGCGAGACGCTGCCCGAGCTCAAGATGCATTACATGACCTTCGGCACGCAGAAGAAGAACGCGGCGGGCGAGATCACCAATGCGATCCTGCTGCTGCACGGCACCAGCGGCTCGAGCGAAAGCTGGATGGTGCCGACCCTGATGGAGCTTTACGGCAAGGGCCAGCCGCTCGACGCTTCGGAATATTTCATCATCGTTCCGGACGCCATCGGCCGGGCCGGTTCGTCGAAGCCGAGCGACGGCTTGAAAGCGAAATTCCCCCATTACCGCTATCGCGACATCGTCGAAGCGGAGCACCGCGTCGTCACCGAAGGCATCGGCATCAAGCATTTGCGCCTCGTGATGGGCGCGTCGATGGGCGGCATGCAGGTCTGGATGTGGGGCGAGATGTATCCCGATCTGATGGACGGCCTCGTGCCCATCGCCAGCCAGCCGGTGCAGATCAGCGGCCGCAATTGGATCAACCGCCGAATCCGCATCGAGGCGATTCGGAACGATCCCGGCTACAACAATGGCAATTACACGAAGAACCCGACCCATTGGGCGATCACCGCGCCGTCGGGTCCGTTGGGCACGGAAAACGTCGTGCGGCTGCAAGAAGAGGCGCCGACCCGCGAAGCCGGCGATGCGATGTATAAAAAACTGATGGCCGCCGCCGCCAAGAACGATGCCAACGACACGCTATGGGGCATCGAAGCGGTGATGGATTACGATCCGTCGAAGGACCTCGAAAAGATCAAAGCCAAATTGCTGGCGATCAATTTCGCGGATGACGAAGCCAATCCGCCGGAGCTCGCCAATGTCGAACCGGCGGTTCGGCGCATCGGCGCGCACGCGAAACAGATCGTGATCCCGCAAGGGCCGCAGACGCACGGCCATTACACCTATTTCCGCGCCGCGATCTGGAAGTCGTATTTGACGGCGTTCCTGAAGGAGCTGCCCGCGCCGAAATAATCCGGCGCGAGCGCCCGTTCTTACGGAACCGGCGAGGCCAGCGGTTGGCCTTTGACGCCGACATAGGTGGCAATCGCCTTCACGCCGGTCGTGCCGTTGTTGATCCCTTCATGGACCTTGCCGGTCTCGATGAAGAAGGTTTCGCCCGGCTTGTAAGTTACGGTCGGCTTGCCTTCGTAATCGAGCGTGAGATTGCCTTCCTGGACATAGACGACGAGCGCGCCGGGATGGGTGTGCTTGCCTTCGCGCCCACCGGCCGGAATCTCGACCATGATCTCGACCACCTGTCCGCCGGCCGAAGCCAGATCCTGCGTCAGCAGAACCTTGCGCGTCACTTGCGGAGCGGCGGGGGCCGCGGCGATGGCGGAGGTGACAATGGCGGCGGCGATGGCGGCAACAGACGCGGCGACGAAAATCTTCATTCGGTCCTCCCGGAGATTCCAGATTATCCTGGCTCACGGGAAGTTTAGCATGGCCGCACGACGCTAAGCCACAAACCAGACGTCATGCCCCGGCTTTAGTCCGGGGCATCCATGGATCGCCCGGACTAAAGCTGGGCGATGACGAAGTGGAATTATGATTCAGTTCAAGCCGAAACCGCTCTAGGATCGCGTCCATGACGCGGTCGATAATACCGAATGTGTTCGCGGTTTTGCTTTTGTGTTCCGGGGCCGCCTCGGCGGCCCCGGCGCCTGTCCCCACGACCACCGCTTCCATGGTGTCGCGCTGCAAGGACGCGCCCGACATCTGCAAGAATTTGATCGCCGCCGAATCCGCCAAGCTCGAAGCCGCCCGCGAGGCCTGCATACCGAAGGAAATCTCGAAAGAGTCCGCGGCGGATCGCGTCATGCACACGGCAGAGGAAGTGCTGGAAGAAGTGCCCGGCCAATTCGAGAATTTCGACTACACGATTCTAGCGCGCCAACTGATGACCTTCCTGTGGCCCTGCGCCGACAAGCCAATTTCCTGATCCGTTTCAGCTTTGCAATGCACTTGATCCCAATTCAATCCTGTTCCGCAGGGATATATTGGAGGCGTGGAATGCCGAACATTGGACATACGGCATGAATTTTAGATGGACCACCAAACGCTCGTTTATCGTTATCGCGCTCGCGATTGGCGGTCTATTCTTGATTGCATGGGCAGATGGTCTCGTCAGAGCCATTCGGCAGGGAGATGTGGCCTCCTTCCGAGACTACGTGCGTCTTCAAATCTATAGCTTAAAGGTACGAAACCTCACGGCAAGTTCGACAGCCACACTGAAGATAGAGCCAACGCGCGTTCAATATCTACGCGAGATGCTTCGAGAGTACGCGTTACAACGCGGCATGGTTGCTGCGTCTAATTCGATGACGGAAACTCAAAGCAGTAGACGCTTTCAGATGGACATATGGGGAGGTAATGCTTTTCTAATCGCAATTCGAAATAGCGACCAACAAGACATGTTTACGGTTTCATTCGCAGGGTTCGATTCTGCCGAAGATTGGCGCCCGTACCGCGACGATTTCGTTGAGTTCCTCCAAGTAACTTTTGGGTCTGAAAACGTAACAGTAGTCGATAGCTAATAGCTGACCCCGTTCATTCCTGTGGCCCTGCGCCGACAAGCCGATTTCCTGAACCAGCGTCACGCTCGTCTCGCAAGGCACGAAACGAATCCCCATATTCGCTCCCGAAACACGAGGAGCCATAAAAACACGTGACGCGACGCAACGCCTCTCATTGTCATTCCCGGCCGAGCGTCCTGAGCTTGGCGAGGGGCGCGAGGGGACCCGCCTACGCTGAAAGCTTCGGCGGGCGAGTTTTGCCAACGAGGTCCTCCGTAGCCTTGGCGAAGGCGGAAGGGAACCCAGGTATAGATATCGTACCGGTGTCGATACCTAGGTGCCCTTCCCTCACCGCGCTTCGCGCGGTTCGCCGGGCATGACAATGTTTCTTGCTGGCGATGATCTGGACGGCCAATGCGAGATCGAGCAGCGAGACGCTCAATGGGGCGATAACGTACTTTATGCGCACTTTATGTTCCGGGTCGATTCGCGCGGTTTCTTCAGGCCATCCTTGCGCTTTACCCGTTATGCCCGCCGAACAGGGGGTGGGAGGGGGGGGTGACCGCAAAGCGCCAGCGACTCGCTCCTCCAAGCCTCATCCGCCTTTCAGGGCGGCGCGCGCTTGGACTAAGCTGCTTGATCGACATTCCTCCCGGGGGGATCACCATGCTTCGCGCCGCCGCTCTCACTTTTTGCCTCGCTCTTGCGCCGTCCGTCGTGCTGGCCGCTCAGGCTGGCGCGCCGGCGCGGCCCGCGATGCAGCTTTATTACCCCGAGCGTTTCGACTGGCAGAAGAAAGCGCCCGCCGATGTCGGCTTCAATGCCGCGCGTCTCGACGCGGCGGTGAAATTCGCCATCTCCAAAGACACCAAGCCGAACGCGGGCAGCATGCTCAATTATCTGGCGACGACGTTCGGCGCCAGCGAGCCGTTCGACACGCCGATCGGGCCGGTGAAGGATCGCGCCCCCGCCAACGGCTTCATCACCCGTCACGGCTATGTCGTCGCCGAATGGGGCGACACCAACGCCGTCGACATGGTCTTTTCCGTCAGCAAGACGTTCCTGACCACGGTGGTCGGGCTCGCCGTGCAGCGCGGCCTCATCAAGGACGTCAATGATTTCGCGCGTCCCTATATGCCGACCGGCGTCGATCTGTTCGACGCAGCCCACAACCGCAACATCCGTTGGGACCACATGCTGCGCCAGAGCAGCGACTGGCAGGGCACGCTGTGGGGCAAGCCCGATTGGGCGGACCGCCCCGAAGGCGCGACGCCCGCCGAATGGCCGAACCGCAAACTCTACGAACCCGGCACGCGCTACAAATACAGCGACGTGCGGGTGAACATGATGGCGCTGGCGGCGCTCTATGTCTGGCGGCGTCCGCTGCCTGACGTGTTGCGCGAAGAGATAATGAATCCGATCGGCGCCTCCTCGACCTGGCGCTGGTACGGCTATGACAATTCCTGGGTGGACATCGACGGAACGCGGATGCAATCGGTCGCGGCCGGCGGCCATTGGGGCGGCGGCATGCAGCTCAACGCCTGGGACATGGGGCGCTTCGGCTATCTCTTCTTGCGCAACGGCAAATGGAAGGACCGCCAGCTCGTCTCCGAGAAATGGATCGAGATGGCGCGCACGCCGGGCCCCGCCAACAAGGTCTATGGCTTCGCCAATTGGTATCTCAACACCGGCAAGGAAGTGCTGCCCGCCGTGTCCGACAAGGTCTTCTGGTTCCAGGGCAACGGCAACAACATCGTCTATATGGATCAGGAGAACGACATCGTCGCCGTGGTGCGCTGGATCGACACCATCCCGTCGCTGAACGAATTCGCGCGGATGATGAATGCCGCGCTCGAAGACCCGAAGAAATAGATGAACAAGGAAGAGATCGAAAGCTGGGCGCTGAAGAACGGCTGGCAGATGATGGGCGGCCATCTCAGCCTCACCAAGCCGTCCTCGCCGAAGGATGCGATCGTTCGCCTGATCCTCAAGGGCACGGTCGTTATCCTCGAGATCAAGAAGCCGATCGGCAAATGGGACAAGATCGCGAGCGTCCCCTACTCCAAGATCGAAGCCGATGAAGAAACCGGTTTTCCGCGCGGGCTCGGCCTCGACACGATTTCCGGCTTCACCATGCTGATGGAAGACAACAAGAACCGCGCCGTGTTCGCCAAGCTGACGGGCAAAACTTGAGCGAGTCTGAAACCCGCGACTCGCCGTTCTGGCGCTTCTCACTGCGCTTCTATGCGCTGCCCGATGTGGCGCCCGCCTGTCTGGTGCTGCAGGACGAAGCGGGCGTCGACGTCAATCTGATGCTGTTCCTGCTTTACCTCGCGGAAAGCGGGCGCACGGTGACGCGCGAAGAGATCGCCGGCCTCGATGCCGAGGTGAAGGAATGGCGCACCAAGATCGTCGAGCCGTTGCGGGCGCTGCGGCGCAAGCTCAAGGCCGGCGTCGGCGACGTGCCGCTTGCGACAAGCGAGGCGCTGCGCACCCTCGTCAAAAAGGTCGAGCTCGAATCCGAACGCGCCGAGCAGACGGGGCTGGAACAGCTCGCTCCCAATATCGGCACGCCGGGCGCCGGGCGCGATGGAGCCGCCGCGCGCAATCTTGCGGCGCTCGCCGCCTTTATCGGGCCGCTTCCCGACAAGGAAGTTCAAATCCTGCTGCGCGCGTTTACCGACGCGCCACCTTCTCCGCTTCCTGCCTAAGGCTAAGCCCCGGTTTTACGGGTGTTTAAGGGAATATTAGCCGCGCTAAACCACACTCGCGCCGGGTCAAAAGCCGCCGTTCAGTGCGGCCCAATGGGTGCGGCGCCGACATGGCGACGGAAACCGCGGACAGTGCCAAGCCTCTCGATCACCCGCGTGCGCAGCGGTTGAGCATCCTTGCGGCTGCGCGCCGCGTGATGGTGCGCGACGGAGCGTCGGCGATGTCTTTGCCCGCGGTCGCAGCCGAAGCCGGCGTGGCGCCCGAAATCCTGAACGGCCATTTCGAGAACGCGCAGGAATTGCTGCTGGCGCTCGCGGCCGACGATCTCGCTTCGATGGCGCATGCGATGCATCCCCATGCGGCGGCCGAAGACGCCGCCGCGCCGGACGATGCCGACAAATCGCAAGGCGCGCGGCCCGGCGGATGAAACGGAAGCGGCGCGCTGGCTGCTACGCAGCGCCTATCAAGGCGACGCGGTGGCGGAATATTGGCTGGGCACGCTTTACGCGCGAGGGGCGGGCGTTCCGGCCGACATCGCCCAGGCCCTTCATTGGTACGAAGCGGCG
>SHWE01000029.1 GCA_009693985.1 Alphaproteobacteria bacterium
CGGTGGACTGGTGGAGGGCCCGCAGGCTTCGGTTGGCACGCCAGGCTTCGCCCGCGGGAGTCGGAGACTGCTTCCCACCCGCGCCCGCGCCCGCTACAACGCAGCGGTTCGGACGAGAGTCGCGAGGGCTGGATTCATGATCGGCGCATTGCTGGACGTACTGCTTCTGATTTTGCAGCTCTATCAATATGTGCTGATCGCCGCCGTCATCGCCAGCTGGCTGGTCGGCTTCGGCGTCATCAACACCTACAACCCGTTCGCCCGCACCGTCCTGCGGATCCTGCACGCGCTGACCGAGCCCGTGCTGGCGCCAATCCGCCGCGTCCTGCCCTCGCTCGGCGGGCTCGATCTGTCGCCCCTCGTCGCGCTGCTGATCCTGTTCTTCCTGAAACGGCTGATCATAAGAAGCTTCTGAGCGCACCGTGCAGGCATCCGATCCCCAACGCCGCGCCAAGCTGATCGAAGGACGCAGCCATGCTGCCGCGTTACGCGCGCGTGTAGCCGCCGCGGTGGAAGATCTGAAATCCCGCCACGGCATCACGCCGGGAATCGCCGTCGTGCTGGTGGGCGAGGATCCGGCGAGCGCCGTCTATGTCGCCTCCAAGACCAAGGCGGTGTACGAGGCGGGCTTTGCCGCCTTCGACCGGCGCTATCCCGCGACGCTGTCGGAGCAAGCGCTGACCGATACGATCAAGGAGCTGAACGCCCATTCTTCCGTACACGGAATTCTGGTGCAGATGCCCTTGCCCGCCCATATCGATCCCGGCCGCATCATCGAAGCGATGAACCCGGTGAAGGATGTGGACGGGCTTCATCCCGCCAATGCCGGTCGCCTGATGATGGCGGAGCCCGGCACCGCGCACGGTCTCGTGCCGTGCACGCCGCTCGGCGCGCTGCTGCTGATCAAGGAGACCCTGGGCGCGACGCTCGCCGGGAAAGAGGCGCTGGTGGTGGGGCGCTCCAATCTCGTCGGCAAGCCGATGGCGCAACTCTTGTTGCAGGAGAATTGCACCGTCACCACGGCGCATTCCAAGACGCACGATCTTGAAGGCCTGTGCCGGCGCGCTGATATTCTGGTGGCGGCGGTGGGAAGGCCCGAGATGATTCGAGGGAGTTGGATCAAGCCGGGCGCGACCGTGATCGATGTCGGGATGAATCGCAGAATCCTACCGGGCGGCAAGACCAAGCTCGTCGGCGACGTGAATTTCGAGGAAGCCGTCGAAGTCGCCGGCGCCATTACGCCGGTGCCGGGCGGCGTCGGGCCGATGACCATCGCCTATCTGATCCGCAACACCGCGATCGCGGCCTATCTGCAAGCCGGATTGAAGCAGCCCGAACTTTAGAGATCAGCGAACGGCGCGGGTCTTGCGCCTGAGGTCCGCCGCCATCATATCGGGCGAGGTATCGAGCGAATAATTGGCGACGAACTTGCCTTCCGGGCTCATCAGATAGACAACGCCCGAATGATCGACGGTGTAATTGTCGCCCTCTTCCGCATGCGCCTGGTAGAAAACGCGATAGGCCTTCGTCACTTGGGTGATTTCGGCCTCATCGCCGCTGAGACCGATGAAATCGGGTCCGAACGCGGCGAGATAGGATTTCAGGACCTCGGGCGTGTCGCGTTTGGGGTCTACCGTGATGAAGACCGGCACGATGCGTGTCGCTTGCCCGCCCAGAATCTTCAAGGCTTCGGCCTGCACCGCGAGCGTCGTCGGGCAGACATCGGGGCAGAAGGTGTAGCCGAAGAACACCAGCATATATTTGCCGCGGAAATCCGCATCGGTGCGGCGCATGCCGTCCTGATCGGTGAGCGCGAACGCCCCGCCGAGCTCGACCAGTTTGGATTCAATCGTCTGGACGCCTTGCTGCGAACGCAAATCCCCCAAGCGCCACAGCGCGCCCGCGGCGACCACCGTCAGCAGCAGCAGAATCGGAATTATCGCGACGGAAGGGGGCCGCTTCATGAGGCCATGTATCCCTCATTCTCCCAATTGCAGCAACATCCCGCGCTCGCGCGCGGCCCGGTGGAAGTTCAAGAATCCGGCAATGCCTGCCGCCAGCCAGACCACGTTCAGAAGACCCGCATAAACGAGAAGGTCGGCCCTCACCACATGCTCGATCAGGACGGCGCGCATCCCCTCGAAGATATAGGCGGCGGGCAAAAGAGCGCTCAACATCTGGACCCAACCGGGCAGGATCGAGACCGGATAGTAAACGCCGCACAGGGGCGCGAGCGCGAAGATGAACGCCCAGGCGAAGCTCTCCGCGCCGAGGCCGTAGCGCAGCACCAGCCCTGCGACAAAGAGGCCGATGCTCCAGCCGAACAGGATGAGGCTGAAGAAGAACGCGATCAGCGCGAACCCGAGCGAGTAGAGCGAGAAGCCAAAGAACCAGATGGCGAGCAGCGTCGCGGGGAAGAGGCCGATCACGGTGCGCAACAGGCTCACCCCCATCAGCGCCACGATATATTCGCCGATGCGCAGGGGCGTCGCCAGCAAATGGCCGAGATTGCGCGAATAGACCTCTTCGAAGAACGAGATCGCCAGTCCGATCTGGCCGCGAAAGAGAACGTCCCACAGCATCACCGCGCCCAACAGGATGCCGCCGGCCTGCGCGAAGAAATCCGATTGGCGCATCAGATAGGTCTGGATGAATCCCCACAGGATCATCTGCACCACCGGCCAATAGCAGAGATCGAGAAAGCGCGGCCACGAGCCCGAGATCAAATACCAGTGGCGCAAGAGAACCGCGCCGATGCGCCGGGGCGTTCCGGAATCGAGCGCGTTCATGGCGCGGCAATCTCGTTGGCGCGCGCGCCATGCCGGGCCACGTCGAGGAACACGTCTTCGAGATTGGTCCGTCCATATTTGGCGATCAGCGCTTTCGGCGAGCCGCGGTCGACAATGCGCCCCTCGCGCATCATCAGCACGCCATCGCACAGCCTTTCGACTTCGAGCATGTTGTGCGAGGCGATGAGGAACGTCGCCTGCGCCTCGGCGGCGTAGCGCGCGAGGAAGGCGCGCACCCAATCGGCGGTGTCGGGATCGAGCGAGGCCGTCGGTTCATCCAAGAGCACAAGCGCGGGACGATTGATGAAGGCTTTGGCAAGCCCCGCGCGGGTGCGCTGTCCGGCGGAGAGTTCGCCCAAGGGCCGGTCGAGCAGCGCGTTGAGGTCGAGCTCTTGCGCGAGGTTTGCGATCTCGGCCTTCGCGTTCCGCACGCCATAGAGCTTGGCGTAGACGGTGAGGTTCTGGCGCACGGTCAGGCGGCGCGGCAGATCGGCATAGGGGCTCTGGAAGTTCATCCGCGCGAGCAGGGCTTTGGGATGGCGCGCGAAATCCTCGCCCAAGATGGTGATGCGCCCCGCCGTGGGACGCACGAGTCCCAGGAGCATCGCGATCGTCGTCGTCTTGCCGGCGCCATTACCGCCGAGCAGCGCGGTGAACGAGCCTTGCCGGATGGCGAAGCCGATTCCATTCACGGCGAGCACCTCGCCATAGCGCTTGGTCAGGCCCTCCACTTGGATGGCGTGTTGCGCATCGTGCTTGCTGGGATTTGGGGTCGTATCCATGAATGTCCAAAAGCGTGGCTGAGATTAACGCTACGTCCAACGCGCCGCCAGAAGCGGCGTAAGCGTGGCGGTCCGCCGGAACAAAAGCCGCGCTGGGGGCGTTCTCCCAAGCAAAGGCCAACAAGGCAAGGAAGGATAACATCATGCGTCGGACAACGATGCTCGGAACCGTCGCGGTTCTCGGACTGGCTATTTTGAGCGGCTGCAATCAGAACACCGCTTCCGACACGAATTCGGCGGCGCCGCAGACGGCCGCAAACGAGCCAGCGCCCGGAAGCAACACCGAAGCGGTGAGCGCGCTTCAGGATGCGGTCGCCGGCGGCGTCGGCGCCGTGAGCGCGCAACTAACGACCAGCACCAAAGGCTTCGTTGAAGCCGCCGCCCGGGGCGATATGCATGAGATCGAAGCGAGCAAGATCGCGGTCGCCCGCGCCCAGAACCCCGCCGTGAAGGAGTTCGCCCGCGAGATGATCGCCGATCACACGAAGACGAGCGAAAACCTCAAGGCTACGTTGAAGGACTCAGGCGAAAATATCGCGCTGCCTGTCGCGCTCGATGACCGTCATAAGGGCATGCTCGACAATCTCAAGGGTGCCGCGGCCGAAGACTTCGACAATCGCTTCATCGCCCAGCAGACCAACGCGCATAATGAGAAGCTGATTTTGATGAAAGGCTATGCCGAGGACGGCGATAATGCGGCTCTCAAGGCGCTTGCCGAGAAGGCGGTGCCGGGAGTGCAGACGCATCTCGACAAGATCGCCGAAATGGAACGCGCCCATCGCACGGCCAACACGCAGGCCAACCGATAGGCAACAGTTCGGGCAAAGCGCTGAACCATGCCCTCCCAGGTGAGAAGCGTTCGGCTCGAGAAGCGCCCCCTAACGGGGGCGCTTTGTTTTTGGGGCCTACACATTGATATAACGGGGTATGGCAATAGCGGGCGAAACCAAGCTTCCGACCACCGCGGCGACCAGTATACGCATGGGGCTGAAGGCGCAGCGTGCCGCCCAGGCGCGCATGCGGCTTGGCACGCTCAACAATCTGCGCTGGCTCGCGGTGGTGGGGCAGACGGTGGCGCTGCTCGTCGTCAGACTGGTATTGGGGTTCGACTTTCCCCTGCTTCTCGCCTCGACGCCGATCGCGGTGAGTGCGCTTCTCAATATCGGGCTGGCTATTGTCTATCCCGCCACCAAGCGCCTCTCCGCCCGCGAGGCGACGGGATTTCTCGCCTACGACATTCTCCAATTGGCGGTGCTGCTTTATTTCACCGGCGGGATCGAGAATCCTTTCGCGCTGCTGTTCCTGGCGCCGGTGGTGGTTTCGGCGGCGATGCTCGACGTCACCTCGACGCTGTTCCTCGGTGGGCTCAGCTTCGCGGCCATCACCTTCGTGGCCCAATCGGATTTTCCGCTGCCCTGGGAGCCGGACGCGCCCTTACAGTTGCCGCAGCTCTATCAGATCGGCATTTGGGTCTCGCTCATTCTCGGCATTGGCTTCACCTCGATCTATGCATGGCGGATCGCCAGCGAGACGACGCGCATGTCGGACGCGCTTTCCGCCACCCAGATGGCGCTCGCCCGCGAGCATCGTCTGTCGGCGCTGGGCGCGCTGGCGGCGGCGGCGGCGCACGAGCTCGGCACGCCGCTCGGCACGATTGCGGTCGTCGCCCACGAGCTCGAGCGGGAGCATTCGGCCGATGCCACCCATGCCGACGATTTCCGTCTCCTGCGCGCCGAGGCCGAGCGCTGCCGCGCCATTCTCGCCCGCCTCGCGCAGCCCGAGGAATCGGTGCTTGGCCATGCCGACCGGCTGCCGCTGGGTGCTTTGCTTGACGACATCGCTGGACCTCACCGGGGGCTGGACGTCACCATTGCCATCGATGTTCAGGAAGGCCCGCCGCCCAAGATCTGGCGCGTGCCGGAAATCCTGCACGGCTTCGCCAATCTGATCGAGAACGCCGCCGATTTCGCGACCCAAGAGGTGCGCCTCAAAGCGCGCTGGAGCGAAAACGAGATCACCGTCGAGGTGCTGGACGACGGTCCGGGCTTTGCCGCGGAGATATTGGAGCAGATCGGGGAACCTTACGTCACCTCGCGCCCCGGCGGGCGCACGCGCGATGCACGCCAGCTCGATCCCGCCATAGGCAAGCAGGAGGGCATGGGGCTGGGCTTTTTCATCGCCAAAACCCTGCTCGAACGGACAGGCGGCAAGATCGCGGCGCGCAATCGCAAGAGCGGCGGCGCTATTGTGACCGTTTCCTGGCCGCGCGGCGCTATCGACGGCGCTGCGCCGCCGCACCAAGATTTCGCAATGCTGTGAATCTGCTTGGTTAAGCGCTATCCCGCGTTGTAAGAGACCCTGAGTTTACGAAGGTGTGTCGCGTAATGAGTGCAACCGAAAGCGCCTTGCCCGAGGATCGGACCCTTCTGATCGTCGAGGACGACAGGCCGTTCCGCGAACGTCTTGCGCGCGCCATGCAGACGCGCGGCTTCGATGTGCGCATCGCCGAGACCGTGCGCGAAGGCATCGCCAATGCGCGCGACAATCCGCCCGCCTTCGCGGTGGTGGATTTGAAGCTCGAGGACGGCAATGGCCTCGACGTGGTGGAAGCGTTGCACGAGACGCGCCCCGGCGCCCGCGTCGTGGTGCTGACCGGCTTCGGCAATATCGCGACAGCGGTGGCGGCGGTGAAATTCGGCGCCGTCGATTATCTCTCCAAGCCTGCCGACGCCGACGATATTCTGGGCGCGCTGCTGGCGCCGCCCGGGGCCAAGCCGCGTCCGCCGGAAAATCCGATGTCGGCCGACCGCGTGCGCTGGGAGCATATCCAGCGCGTCTATGAATTGTGCGGGCACAATGTGTCGGAGACCGCCCGGCGGCTGAACATGCATCGCCGCACGTTGCAACGCATTCTGGCGAAGCGCTCGCCCCGCTAGGTTGCCGTCAGGGCGCCGGTGCGGCGCGCGGCATAGGCGAAATAGACCACCAGTCCGACCAGGATCCAGACGGCGAAACGCATCAGCGTGACCAGCGGCAGAAAACTCAATAGCGCGCCGCAGGAGAGAATTCCGAGGATGGGGAGGATCATCCCGCCCGGCGCCTTGAAGGGGCGGTGCATATCGGGACGCGTGGCGCGCAACACGATCACGCCGAGGCAGACCAGCATGAATTCGGCGAGCGTACCGGCATTGACGAGTTGGGCCAACGGGCCAAGCGGCACGATCCCAGCGGCGGACGCGCAGATCACGCCGCACAGCACCGTCGCATTGATAGGCGTGTCGGTGCGCACATCGAGCTTCACGAAGAAGGGCGGTAGCAGGCCATCGCGCGCCATCGCGAACAAAGCCCGCGTCAGCCCGTAAAAGAGCACCAGCATCGTCGAGGTCAGCCCAACGATCACGCCGACCGCGACGAGGGCCGCGCCCCAATTATAGCCGAGCCGCAGTAGCGCGAAGCCGACGGGGGAAGGCACGTTCAGCACATCGTAAGGCGCAATCGCCGTCAGAAGCCCTGCGACGCAGAGATAGATGAGGCTGCAAATGCCGAGCGCAGAGAGCACGCCGATCGGTACGTCGCGCTGGGGATTTTCCGCCTCTTCGACGGCGAGCGACACGTTCTGAAAGCCGCGATAGGCGAAGAACACCAGCGATGCCGCCGCCAACACGCCGACCGTGCGACCGTCCTCCGCCGTGCTGAACCAGCCATAGGGCATGAAGGGTTGCCACAAAGCGGTGTCGGCGTGGAAGAGAGCAACCACGATGAAGACGACGAGCGCGGTGACCTTCACGGTGACGATGGCGGTGTTGAGCTTTGCGCTGCGTTTGACGCGGGCGAACAAGGCCGTCATCAGCACAAGGATGATTCCCATCGCGGGCAGATTGAGGATGCCGCCCGCGAACGGGCCTCTTGTCAGAGCTTCGGGGATGGGAAATCCAAGACCCGCGGCGGCATTGCTGAAATAGCCTGACCAGCCATTGGCGACCGCGGCGAGCGCGACCGCCATGCCGAACGCCAGATTCCAGCCGATGATCCAGGCGATGAGCTCGCCGAACAGCGCATAGGCATAGCCGTAAGCGCCGCCGCAACCGCCGACGCTCGCGGCCAATTCGGCATAGGCGAAGGCCACGAAGGCGCAGGCGATGCCGGCGACGACGAAGGAAATGATGATGGCAGGGCCCGCCTGCGTGGCGGCGGCCACGCCGGTCAGCACAAAGATGCCGGCGCCGATCATCTGGCCGATCCCCATGAAGGTCAGGTCCCAGGCGTTCAGGGACCGGCGAAGACGCTTGGCGTCGGCGGGCTCGGGTTGCTTCTTGCGGAAAAGGTTCATGCGCCAGCCTAGTAGCAATTGGGGTCGTGCGCGCGCGCCAAACCTTCGCCCGCGATCATGGCAAAGCGCAAGGTCCGCCCGCGTTCGGCCATGATCTACTTGTCGTCGGAGAGGGTGTCCTTGGTCGAGGGTACCGCGCCTTCGAGCCGCTCGTCGACCGAAATGGCTTCGCGCAGCGCGCGCGCCGTTCCTTTGAAGCAGGTCTCGACGATGTGATGGCTGTTTTCGCCATAGAGATTTTCGATGTGCAGGCAGATGCCGGCGTTCTGGGCCAGCGCTTGGAACCATTCGCGGAACAGTTCGGTGTCCATTTCGCCGATCTTGGGGCGGTTAAAGACGACCTTCCAGATCAGATAGGGCCGGTTCGAGATGTCGATGGCGACGCGCGTCAGCGTTTCGTCCATCGGCATCAGGATGTCGCCGAAACGGCGGATGCCGGAGAAATCGCCGAGCGCCTTTTTGATCGCAGCTCCGATCACGATGGCGGTGTCTTCGGTGGTGTGGTGGAAGTCGACATGCAGGTCGCCCTGCGCGCGCACTTTCAGATCGATCAGCGAATGGCGCGAGAAGCTCTCCAGCATGTGATCGAGGAACCCGATACCGGTGTCGATGTCATGGGTGCCCGTGCCGTCGAGATCGACGGAAGCGAGAATCTCGGTCTCGCGGGTCTTGCGTTCGACGATGGCGGTGCGCATGGCGGGGATTTTTCCGGCAAAGATTCGAGACGAGGTGTAATATCGTATGCGCCTAGTCTAGTCGAAGGGTTTAAGCGTTCTCTTACCATGCGCAAGGGTGCAAGCATCGGAATTGCCGGGGTTTTCGCGATTTGCGCGAGCGCCATGGCGGTTATGGCGGCCCCTGCGCCGCCGCGCGATCTTGCTTCCATTTGCCTCGTCAGCCCCTGCCGGACGGCGGTGACGGAATTTCGCCTCACCGATTCGGCGGGCGGGACCTTCATCCTCAATACCGCGCTCGTTCCCTATGCCGATGAGGGGCGGGTCAATTTGTTCGCCGGCGAGATCATCGTGATCGCGTTCCCGGCATCCGGCGTGAACGAGCCGCGGTTTGTCAGGACGGCGGAGTCCCTCGAAGCCGGGCCGCCGCGCTCGCTGACCCTTCGACTCGCACAAAGCGCGGGCCGCGCCGACATGGATCTCGACATCCAAAGCACGCTCGATATGCCGGTCATGTTCGATGCCGTGCTGTATATTCCGACGCCCAGAAGCATGGGCGAGCGGCGGATTTCCGCCTGCCTCGTCGCGGCCAACGGGCTGACGCGCCAAACTTGGCCCTATCCGGTCGCCACGATGGTGCTGAGCAATTTCCGCGCAGCGACAAGCGCCCAGGGCGATTGCCGCTGAACGCGAGCGCGCGTAAGCGGCGTGGATTTGCGTTTCGGGGCTCGTCTCCCTACATCAAACGCTTAACTCGCATGGGAACGCGCGATGAGCGAAGCACAATGGCACGGGACCACGATCCTCTCCGTCCGCAAGAACGGAGTGGTGGTGATCGCGGGCGACGGCCAGGTCTCGATGGGCAACACCATCATCAAGGCGAATGCGAAGAAGGTACGGCGGCTCGGCAAGGGCGACGTCATCGCTGGCTTCGCGGGCGCGACCGCCGACGCCTTCGCTTTGTTCGAGCGGCTGGAGGCGAAGCTGGAACAGCATCCCGGCAATCTCGCACGCGCCTGTGTGGAGTTGGCCAAGGATTGGCGCACCGACCGTTATCTGCGCCGCCTCGAAGCGATGATGGCGGTGGCCGACAAATCGACCTCGCTGGTGCTGTCGGGGACGGGCGACGTGCTCGAACCCGATGATTCTCTGATCGGCATCGGTTCGGGCGGCCCCTATGCGCTGGCGGCTGGGCGCGCTCTGCTGCCGCTCGATTTGTCCGCCGAAGAGATCGCGCGCCGCGCGATGAAGATCGCAGCCGATATCTGCGTCTTCACCAATGAGAATGTCACGCTTGAGAGTCTGAAAACCTGATGACGGCTTTCTTCACGCCCCGCGAAATCGTTTCCGAGCTCGACCGCTACATCATCGGCCAGCACGACGCCAAACGCGCCGTCGCCATCGCGCTGCGCAATCGCTGGCGGCGCCAGCAATTGCCGGAAAGCTTGCGCGAAGAGGTGATGCCCAAGAACATCCTGATGATCGGGCCGACGGGCGTCGGCAAGACGGAAATCTCGCGGCGTCTGGCCAAGCTCGCCCAGGCGCCGTTCCTCAAAGTCGAAGCGACCAAATTCACCGAAGTCGGCTATGTCGGGCGCGACGTCGAACAGATCGTGCGCGATCTCGTCGAAGTCGGCATCGCGCTGGTGCGTGGGCTGAAGCGCAAGGCGGTCGAAGCCCAGGCCGAAGCGAAGGCCGAGGAACGCGTGCTCAACGCGCTGCTCGGGCCCTCGGCCGGTGCCGCCACGCGCGAATCCTTGCGCAAGCGTTTGCGGGCGGGCGAGCTCGACGACAAGGAGATCGAGATCGAAGTGCGCGATGCGGGCGGGATGCCGTTCGAGATTCCCGGCATGCCGGGCGGCGCCGTCGGCATGGTCAATCTCGGCGATATTTTCGGCAAAGCCATGGGCGGGCGCACCAAGACGCGCCGGGTGACCGTCGGCGCCTCGCACGAGATGCTGATCGCCGAGGAAGCCGACAAGCTCCTCGACAACGACAATATCGTTCGCGAAGCCATCGATATGGTTGAGAACAACGGCATCGTGTTCCTGGACGAGATCGACAAGATCTGCGCCCGCGGCGAATTTCGCGGCGGCGGCGATGTTTCGCGCGAAGGCGTCCAGCGCGACTTGCTGCCGCTGCTCGAAGGCACGGTGGTTGCGACCAAGCACGGGCAGGTGCGCACCGATCATATCCTTTTCATCGCGTCGGGCGCTTTTCACCAGGCGAAGCCCTCCGATCTTCTGCCCGAGCTTCAGGGGCGGCTGCCGATCCGGGTGGAGCTGAAGGCGCTGACGCGCGATGATTTCAAGCGCATCCTGACCGAGCCCGAGGCGAGCCTGATCAAGCAGTACCTCGCGCTGATGGGGACCGAGAACGTCACGCTCCAATTCACCCCGGACGGTATCGAGGCGATTGCTGCCATCGCCGCCGACGTCAATGCGAGCGTCGAGAATATCGGTGCGCGGCGTTTGCAGACGATCATGGAGCGCGTGCTCGACGAGGTGAGCTTCAATGCCACCGACCGCTCGGGCGAGACGCTGACAATCGACGGCGCCTATGTGCGCACTCGCGTCGAAGGCCTCGCCAAGGATCAGGATTTGTCGCGCTTTATTCTCTAGGGAGCGCTTGATTCTACCGAACCTGTGAACCCCGCCTGTGGGTGGCCGAAGGCGCGCCCTTTCACGCGCATTATCCGCCGGAAAAGCGTCGCGATTGACCCTAAGGCGATTCCTTGCAAGAAAGCCCACATTCCTGGGCTTTCGAGGGCTTTCATGCAGCGCAAACACTATCTTTTCACCAGCGAATCCGTGTCCGAAGGTCATCCGGACAAGGTCTGCGACCGGATTTCCGATGAGGTCGTGGACGCGTTCTTCCGGCTCGGCCCCAAGCATGGCTGGGCGCCCAAGGATCTGCGCGTCGGCTGTGAGACGCTTGCCACCACCAACCGGGTGGTGATCGCCGGCGAGACGCGCGGTCCCGCGGAGATCACCAAGGAAATCCTGATCGATGCGGCGCGCGCCGCCATCCGGGACATCGGATACGAGCAGGATGGCTTCCATTGGCAGCGCGCCGACATCGAAGTGCTGCTGCACCCGCAATCCCTGCACATCGCGCAAGGCGTCGATGCCAAGGACAACAAGGACGAGGGCGCGGGCGATCAGGGCATGATGTTTGGCTATGCTTGCCGCGAAACCGAATCGCTGATGCCGGCGCCGATTCATTACAGCCATCGGATTCTGAAATTGATGGCGGAGGCGCGTCATGCCGGCAAGGAGCCGCTGCTCGGCCCCGATGCGAAAAGCCAGGTCACCATCCGTTACGAGAACGGCAAACCCGTCGAGGCGACGCAGATCGTCCTCTCGACCCAGCATCTCGACGAGAACATGGAATCCAAGCATGTGCGTGAGATCATCGAACCCTATGTGAAGAATGCGCTGCCCAAGGGCTGGATCACGCCCGCCACCATTTGGCACGTGAATCCGACCGGCGCCTTCGTGATCGGCGGACCGGACGGCGATTGCGGCCTCACCGGACGCAAGATCATTGTCGACACGTATGGCGGCGCGGCGCCGCATGGCGGCGGCGCCTTTTCGGGCAAGGATCCGACCAAGGTGGACCGTTCGGCGGCCTATGCGGCGCGCTACCTCGCGAAGAATGTGGTGGCGGCGGGCCTCGCGGATCGCTGCACGATCCAGATTTCCTACGCCATCGGCGTGTCCGATCCGCTCTCGGTCTATGTCGATCTCTACGACACCGGCAAGGTCGATGTCGAAAAGCTGGAAAAGATTCTGCCCGAGATTATGAGCTTGAAGCCGCGCGGTATCCGCGAGCATCTCGGCCTCAACCGTCCGATCTATGCAAGAACCTCCGCATACGGACATTTTGGCCGCTCGCCCGACATGGAAGGCGGCTTCTCGTGGGAGAAGACCGACCTCGCCGACAAGCTTAAGGCCGCGTTCTAGCCGACGAGTTGCCAACCCTGATAGAGGCACAGCGTCAGCACCAGAAGGCCGACGCTGACGGAGAGTCTCTTCGCCGACACGCGCTTGACGATCAGGCCCGAGACCGGTGCGGCCATGATGCCGCCGATGATCAGCCCCACGACCGGGCCGGCATGGTCGAGAAGCGTGCCCTCGGCTTCCCAATGTCCGCTGAGAAGCGCCCAGATGAAGGCCGCTGAGATGGACGTCGTCACCAGAAATTCGGCGGTGTTGACGGTGCCGATGACGTAGCGCGGTTCTCCGCCGCTCGCCATCAGCGTGCTCGATACCATCGGGCCCCAGCCGCCCCCGCCGATCGCGTCGCTGAATCCTCCGATAGTGCCGAGTGTGGCGGCATAGCGGGTGGAAAACACTTTGGGCGGCACCGGGTTCACCGCGCGGTAAAGAACGAGAAGGCCCATCAATCCGAGATAGGCGACAACGAAGGGCCGGATGATTGCGCCGTCGATGCCCGTCACGACATAGACGCCCAGCGCGCCGCCGCCGCCGCCCGCGGGCGCCAGCCGCGCCAGGGTTCGAAAATCGACATTGCGGTGTGCGATATGGGCGGCACCCGAAGCTGCCGTCGTGAACATTTCGGCGACATGGACGCTCGCCGACGCGGTGGCCGGCAGAATGCCGAAGGCCAGCAGCACGGTGGTCGAGATCAGGCCATAGGCCATGCCCAGCGCGCCATCCACCAGCTGGGCCAGAAAGCCTACGATCGCAAACATAAGCACTTGTTCTAAAAGGAAAACTCCTGCCGTCCCAACGGGCGGATGGCCGTTTTGCCTTTGACATAACGCGCGAGGGGCGGCGATTGCACTTCAGCTTAAGCAGGGGGGCGTGCGAAAGACGGCCATGTCCAAGCTTGAAGCCATAGAACAGAGCCGCCAACGCCGTCATTTCGGACGGCGCAAAGGGCCATCCCTAAGCGCGCGTCAAATCGGGCTGATGGAAAATCTGCTGCCGCAACTTGCCCTTGCGCCTGCGGAAGGGCGCGACCCGAAAGACTATTTCGGACGCGCAATGTCCGATGTCTGGCTCGAAGTCGGTTTCGGCGGCGGCGAACATCTGGTCTGGCAGGCCGAGGCCCATCCGGACATCGGGATGATCGGCGCCGAACCCTATGTCTCCGGCATGGCGAAGCTGCTTTCGCACATCGCGGAAAAGGACAGCGCAAATATCCGCCTCTATATGGAGGACGCGACCGACATCATCGATTCATTGCCGCCTTCATCGCTCGGGCGCGTGTTCATTCTCTTTCCCGATCCGTGGCCGAAGACCCGGCACCACAAAAGACGCTTCATTCAGACGGCGATGCTGGATGCGCTCGCGCGCGCGCTGAAGCCCGGAGGCGAGCTTCGCTTCGCCACCGACGATGCGGGTTATCTCGTCTGGGCGCTTGAACGTCTGATGGCGCATCGCGCCTTCGTCTGGTTGGCGCAATGTCCGGGCGATTGGCGCGTACGCCCTACCGATTGGCCGCAGACACGCTACGAAGCGAAGGCTCTGCACGGCGTGCCGATCTTCTTGCGCTTTCAGCGGGTGCCGTGATGGCGCCATTGACCCTCTACGACATGCTCGGGCTTCTAGGCTCGTTTGTGGTGATCGTCGCGTATTTCGCCACGCAGATCGGCAGGCTTGCCGCCACGGATTGGAAATTCCCGTTCGCCAATCTTGTCGGCGCCTTGCTGATTATCGTCTCGCTATGGGCGGATTGGAATTTTCCGGCCTTTGTCGTCGAGGCCTTCTGGCTCGTCATCAGCTTCTATGGGCTGGTGCGCTATGGCCGAGGGCCAGGCGCTCACTGAGACAAAGCGAGCACCAGCAGCGCAAGGCCGTTGTTCAGGCTGTGAAGCATGATGGCCAGAAGCGTCGAGTCGCTTTTCCAGCGTATCCAGCCGAGCAACAAACCAAGCATCACGATTGGGATAACGAAGAACAGCTCATATTGAATATGGAGGATCGCCCACAGCGCCGCAGTGACGATGATGGCGCCCGCGACGCCCAGCCGTCCCACGAAGCCGCGATAGAGAAAGCCGCGGAACAAGGCCTCTTCGCCGATGGGTGCTGCGATGAGGAAAGCAATGAAGAGAAAGGGAAGCTGCCCTGCATCGCGGCTGCTCTCGAAGGTGCCGGTCATGAAGCTCGGCGTTTCGACGCCCGCAACCGCCGCCAGCGCCGCAGCGAGGGCAAGCACGCCGAAGAGCGCGGCGACGCCGATCAGAATGTCGCGCGTGCGCGGCCATTTCAACGAAAGGTAATCGCCAATCCTGGTGTGCGAACAGGCCATCGCCAATGCGAGAAAACTAAGCAAACAGGATACGGACACCGCTTCGATGACTGCCACAGCGGGACCGTTCTGACCAACATTTATCAAAGCCGTTTCGAGGTCTTGTAGAGAAACAAGGAGATCGAATGGCCACAACACATATATGACTGCTGTCGCAACCTGGCTGACTACGAAGACAAGGATCGCGCCGAGACCCCACAAAGCGGTTGCCCAGAAGCCCCAAATCTTCGGAGCGCGCCCCGGAATTGGTAAAGGGTCGGGCAAGCTTACGGACAAATCCGTGGCTCCTTCGTAATTCGTCACGCGCGCCTCACACCCACAAACGCGCGGCAGACTTGCCGGTTATCCTGGAATTCGGCAAGGCCGAAAGCGCCTACCCTTGACCTCATCTGCGAAAAGCGTAAATAAGAAGCATCCCTGACAACAGAAAACTGTTGTGTGACGATCGTAAGGTCGCCGCGGCGGGAAAGATTTAAGCATAGCCGGGTGTCCGGCTTCACAGTCACGCGAGTTAAGGCCTGAGCACTGCGGATCCTCTCGAAGCCCTTATTGCTCCTGCCGTGGAAGCGGCGGGCTACCGGCTGGTGCGGCTGCGCCTGATGGGCGGCAAACGCAAGACGCTGCAAATCATGGCGGAGCGTCCGGACGGGGGCATGGATGTGGAAGATTGCGCCACGCTATCGCGCACGCTCAGCGAAGTGCTGGAGGCGGCCGATCCTCTGGCGGAGGAATATGTGCTGGAAGTGTCTTCTCCCGGGATCGACCGGCCGCTGACCGCGGCGGACGATTTCGCCCGCTTCGCCGGGCACGAGGCGCGCGTCGAGCTCAAGACGGGCGTCGACGGGAGAAGGCGGTTCAAGGGCGTGCTTCTGGGGCTCGACGGGACCGACATTCTTATGGATGTCGCCGTTGAGGGCGAGACTCGGCGGGTGCGGTTTGCCTTCACGGACCTCGCCGAAGCCAAGCTCGTGCTCACCGACCGATTGATCCAGGAAAGTTTGAAGGCAAAAGAATCGAAAGGGGCGCAGGCCCCGCATTAGGAGTGGAAATATGGCTACGGGAATTAGCGCCAACCGGCTTGAACTCTTGCAGATCGCGGACGCGGTCGCGCGCGAGAAATCGATCGACAAGACCGTCGTGATCCACGCGATGGAAGAGGCGATGCAGCGTGCCGCCAAATCGTGTTACGGCTCGGAGAACGAGATCCGGGTGGAGATCGATACCAAGACCGGCGAGACGCATATTTCGCGCTATCTCCATGTCGTCGACAAGGTTGAGAACGACAAGGTCGAGATTTCCATCGCCGATGCGCGTCGGCGTAATCCGGCGGCGCAACCGGGCGACATCATCGCCGAGACGCTGCCGCCGATCGAATTCTCGCGCATCGCGACGCAGGCCGCCAAGCAGGTGATCGTGCAGAAGGTGCGCGACGCCGAACGCGAACGGCAATATGACGAATACAAGGATCGCATCGGCGAGATCGTCCACGGCACCGTCAAGCGGGTCGAGTTCGGTTCGGTGGTGGTCGATTTCGGCCGCGCGGAAGGCGTCGTGCGCCGCGACGAGATGATCCCGCGCGAATCCTTCCGTAATGGCGACCGCATCCGCGCCTATATCTATGACGTAAGGCGCGAGACGCGCGGGCCGCAAATCTTCCTTTCCCGCACCCATCCCCAATTCATGGCGCGGCTGTTCGCGCAGGAAGTGCCGGAAATCTACGACGCCATCATCGAAATTCGCGCGGTGGCGCGCGATCCTGGCTCACGCGCCAAGATCGCGGTGATTTCCAAGGATTCGTCCATCGATCCGGTCGGCGCCTGCGTCGGCATGCGCGGCGTGCGCGTGCAGGCGGTGGTGCAGGAGCTGCAAGGCGAGCGCATCGACATCATTCCGTGGAATCCGGATCCGGCGACCTTCATCGTCAATGCGCTGGCGCCGGCCGAAGTCTCGAAGGTGGTGCTGGACGAAGAAACCCACCGCGTGGAAGTCGTGGTGCCCGACGATCAGCTTTCGCTCGCCATCGGCCGTCGCGGGCAGAATGTGCGGCTCGCCTCGCAGTTGACCTCTTGGCAAATCGATATCCTGACCGAGCAGGAAGAATCCGAACGCCGCCAGAAGGAATTCGCCGAACGCACGGCGCTCTTCATGGAGAGTCTGGATGTCGACGAAACCGTCGCCCAATTGCTCGCTTCGGAAGGCTTTGCTTCGGTCGAGGACGTGGCCTATGTCCCGATTCACGAATTGGCCGAGATCGAAGGCTTCGATGAGGAAACCGCCGAGGAACTCCAGGCCCGCGCGGTCGGCTATCTCGAGCAGAAGAACGCGGAATGGGACGCCAAGCGGCGTGAGCTCGGCGTCGAGGATGAAGTCGCCGAGACCGAGGGCCTGACGCCTGCCATGCTGGTCAAGCTCGGTGAGAACGGCATCAAGACCCTTGAGGATCTCGCCGGCTGTGCATCGGACGATCTGCTCGGCTATGTCGAAAACAAAGGCACAGAGCGCGTGAATGTGCCAGGCGCCCTCGACGGCTTCGATCTCGTGGCCGCCGACGTCAACGACATCATCATGAAGGCGCGTGTGAAAGCCGGCTGGGTAAAAGAAGAAGACCTCATCAAACCCGAAGCCTAAACCGGCGAAAGCGAGGCCGAGCCCGCGTGACGGTTCCAGCGCTGATGTCAGACCTGAAGGACGAAGCGTCAGATGGCAGGATGGCGGCCTCGCGCGAGCGACGCTGCATCCTCAGCGGCGCTGTGCTGCCGGAAGGGCGGCTTATCCGTTTCGCCGTCGGGCCGGACGCGCAAATCGTCCCCGATGTCGAGGCCAAGCTGCCGGGCCGCGGAATGTGGCTCAGCGCGACGCGCCTTGCGGTCGATACCGCCGTAGCGAAGAAGCTGTTCTCCAAAGCGGCGAAGATGGCGGTCCATGCCGACCCCACGCTTGCGGTGTTGGTGGAGGAGCGTCTGATTGCGAGCATCGGCGGCTCCTTGGGCATCGCGCGCCGGGCCGGGGCGTTGATCCTCGGCTTCGATCAGGTCGATGAGGCGTTGCGCAGCGCACATCCGCCTGTGGTTGTCATCGAAGCCTCCGACGCCGCACCCGACGGTTCGCGCAAATTGCGGGGTGCCGCCATCGCGAAGGGGATTGCGCCTTTTGTCCTTGGCGCGTTGTCGAATGCGGAATTGAGCTTGGCCCTCGGACGCGAGAATGTGGTACATGCAGCCCTCAAATCCGGGCGGATTGCGGAGCGCCTGATCTTCGACGCTGGAAGGCTCGCAGGGTTCAGACCGCTGCGGCAATGGGCTTGGCCCGGGTTTTCAGGCGGGGGTTAAGGCAAATCCCCCGCGGGGTTCCTGGTTAAGTATCTGTTTTTAAATGTTAAAACGAAAGAGTGGCATGACGGATAGTGAAGACGGAAAACGGTCGGGCGCCAGCAAGACGCTGTCTTTAAAGCGTACCGAGACCTCGACGGTGCGGCAGAGCTTCAGCCACGGGCGCACCAAGGCGGTCGTGGTCGTGAAGAAACGCACCCGCGTCATGCCCGGCGGCAAGGTCGAGCCTGAGCCGCGGACGAAGCCGGCTTCGAGCGAGATTCAGCCAGCGCCGGAAACGCGCGATACGACTCTGCGCGCGGCGGCATCGGCGCGCGGCGGCGTCGTTTTACGCGAGCTGACGGAAGACGAAAAAGAAGCGCGGACGCGTGCCCTCACCGACGCGAAATACGCCGAACAGGAAGCGCGCAAGATCGCCGAAGAAGAAGCGCGCCGGCGCTCCGTCGACGACGAACGCATCAAGCGCGAGCGCGATGCCGCGGAGAAACGCAAGGCCGAAGAGGATTTACGCAAACATTCCGAAGAAGAGGCCCGCCGTCGCGCCGAACAGGAAGCCGCGCGCCGCCTCGAAAAGAAGGAAGGCGCGGCCGCGACGACAACGGCCGCGCCCGCGACGCCCGCCGGCAAGCGCGCCCGCGACCTCACCGAAGAAGACGATGACGTCGCCGCCAAGAAGGGCGGTCCCAAGACGCCGGTCAAGGCGCCGGCCCGCAAGACGCCGACGACAGGGCGGCGCTCCGGCAAGCTCACCATCACGCGCGCTTTGTCCGACGATGACGAGCGCATGCGCTCGATTGCTTCCTATCGCCGCCAGCTCAATCGCGCGCATCGCCAGCAGCAGGCGCCCGCGGTCGCAGGCCCGCGCGAAGTGGTGATTCCGGAAACCATCACCGTCGCCGAGCTTGCCAACCGCATGGCGCGCCGCGGCGTCGAGATCATCAAGATTCTGATGAAGAGCGGCATGATGGCCACGGTCAACGATGTGATCGATGCGGACACCGCGGAATTGGTGGCCACCGAGCTCGGCCATTCCGTCAAGCGCGTCGCCGAATCCGACGTGCTCGAAGGCTTACGCGGCATCGCCGACGATCCCGGTGCTTTGCAGTCCCGCGCGCCCATCGTGACCGTGATGGGCCATGTCGACCACGGCAAGACCTCGCTGCTCGATGCGTTGCGCAAGACCGACGTGGTGGCGGGCGAAGCCGGCGGCATCACCCAGCATATCGGCGCCTATCAGGTGCAGCTTGCGAACGGCGCCAAGATCACCTTCCTCGATACGCCGGGCCATGCGGCGTTCACCGCGATGCGCGCGCGCGGCGCCAAGGTGACCGATCTCGTGATCCTGGTGGTTGCCGCCGATGACGGCGTGATGCCGCAAACGGTCGAAGCGATCGCGCATGCCAAGGCCGCGAAGGTTCCGATAATCGTCGCCATCAACAAGATCGATAAGGGCGACGCCAATCCGGCGCGGGTGAAGAACGAACTGCTTCAGCACGAGATCCAAGTCGAGGATTTGGGCGGCGATGTGCTGGCCGTGGAAGTCTCCGCGACCAAGGGCACCGGCCTCGCAAAGCTCGAAGAAGCGATCCTGCTGCAATCCGAAGTGCTCGACCTCAAGGCCGATCCCGGACGCTCCGCCGATGGCGCGGTGATCGAAGCAAAGCTCGACAAGGGCCGTGGGCCGGTCGCGACCGTGTTGGTGCAGCGCGGAACGCTGCGCCATGGCGACCTCGTCGTCGCGGGCGCTCAATGGGGGCGTGTCCGCGCCCTCGTCAATGATCGCGGCGAGACGGTGAACGAAGCCTATCCCTCGCAACCGGTCGAACTCCTGGGGCTTTCGGCAGCGCCGGAAGCGGGCGATGAATTCGTGGTGGTGGATTCCGAAGCACGTGCTCGCGAAGTCACCGAATATCGCAGCCGCAAGCGGCGCGAGACGCGCCAGGCCGGCATCGGCCGGCAATCGCTCGATCAATTGCTCAAGAGCCGCAAAGATGGCGAGAAACGTCTCTTGCCGCTCCTCATCAAGGGCGACGTGCAGGGTTCGGTCGAAGCGATCGAAGGCGCCCTCGACAAGCTCGGAACGGACGAGGTTGGCGCGCAGATCCTGCACGCGGGCGTCGGCGGCATCACCGGATCCGACGTCATCCTCGCCCACGCCTCGGGCGCGGCCATTATCGGCTTCAATGTGCGCGCCAATACGCAGGCGCGCGAGCGCTCGCGCCGCGACGGCGTCGACATCCGCTATTACAACATCATCTACAATGCGATCGACGATGTGAAAGCGGCGCTTTCGGGAATGCTGGCGCCGACCTTGCGCGAAAAATTCCTCGGCAATGCCGAAATCCTCGAAGTGTTCAACATCTCCAAGGTCGGCAAGGTCGCCGGCTGCCGCGTCACCGAAGGCTCGGTCAAGCGCGGCGCCAAGGTGCGGCTCATTCGCGACGACGTGGTGATCCACGAAGGCGATTTGTCGACGCTGAAGCGCTTCAAGGACGAAGTGCGCGAGGTGCAGTCCGGACAGGAATGCGGCATGGCGTTCGCCAATTTCCAGGACATGCAGAAGGGCGACGTCATCGAGTGCTATGAGGTCGAGACCCTCAAGCGCTCGCTGTAGCAGCGTCGCGCGAGTGCCATGCCCCGCCGTCACTCTCATTCGTCCCTGAAAGGACCCTCGCAGCGCCAATTGCGGGTGGGCGAGCTCTTGCGCCATGCGCTGTCCGAAATCCTGCGCGAGAAGAACATTCACGATGCCGATCTCAAGGGCGTCTCGGTGACGGTGACGCAAGTGAAGCCGTCGCCCGACATGCGCCATGCGACCGTGTTCGTCGAGCCGCTGGGCGGACAGAACGCGGATACGATCGTTACCGCGCTCAATTGCCATAAGGGGTTCCTGCGCGGCGAGATGGGCCGCAGGATCGAATTGAAATTCACCCCGGAGCTTCGCTTCGTCGAGGATACCTCCTTCGCCGAAGCCGAACGCATCACCCGCATTCTCCATTCGGAGAAGGTCGCCCGCGATCTCGAAGCGCCGGACGAAGATCCCAAGGACGACGATGGCCCGCAAGCGTAAGGGCTCGCCGGTCCATGGCTGGGTCGTGCTGGACAAGCCCAGGGGCATCACGTCGACGCAGGCGGTGTCCCGCGTGCGGCGCCTGTTCGACGCGCAGAAGGCGGGCCATGCCGGGACGCTCGATCCGCTGGCGACGGGGGTGCTCGCGATTGCGCTGGGCGAGGCGACCAAGACGGTCCCCTATGCCATGGACGGCGACAAGCTCTACCGCTTCACGGCGCGCTGGGGCGAAGCCCGCGACACCGACGACGCCGAAGGCAAGGTGGTGGCACGCTCGGACGCCCGACCGTCGGAAAGCCAAATCGGAGCGGCCATTCCCGGCTTTGTCGGTGAGATCATGCAGGTTCCGCCCGCTTATTCGGCGATCAAGGTCGACGGGGAACGGGCCTATGACCTTGCCCGCGAGGGCGAGGAAGTAGTCCTGGAGGCCCGGCCCATCCACATCCATGCCGCCCGGCTGGTGGACATGCCAGACCCGGACCACGCGATTTTCGAGGTCGCGTGCGGCAAGGGCTCCTATATCCGGGCCTGGGTGCGCGATCTGGCGCTGGCGCTCGGGACGGTCGGCCATGTGGTCCAGCTCCGGCGCCTCAAAGTCGGTCCTTTCACCGAAGAAACCGCGATTTCGCTGGAAAAGCTGGAGGCCCTGGGCCATAGTCCCGCCGCTTTGGAGCACTTGCGGCCCATCGCGACCGCGCTGGACGGCATCCCGGCGTTGGCCGTGACGGAGCCGGATTCGGTTCGCCTCCGCAGCGGCAACGCCATCCTCATCCGCGCTCCTCAATTCGCGCGGCTGACCGAGGGTCAAGCGGACGCGGGCGCGAATCTTCAAGGACTCACGGTCTATCTCTCCACGGCCCGAGGCGAGCCCGTTGCGCTCGCCGAAGTGGCGCAAGGGGAGCTCAGACCGTTTCGGGTCTTCAACTTCGGGCTGGGCATCTAATGCCTCGCCCCAACCAGGAATGGAACCGATGTCGGTAACGGCAGAACGTAAGAAAGAAGTGATCGGCAATTATGCGATCAAAGAAGGCGACACGGGCTCGCCCGAGGTCCAGGTGGCTGTGCTCTCCGAGCGCATCACCAATCTGACCGAGCATTTCAAGACCCACGGCAAGGACAATCATTCTCGCCGCGGCCTGATCAAGATGGTGTCGCAGAGGCGCCGCCTACTCAATTACGTCAAGTCGAAGGATCAGGCGCGTTACGCCGAGCTGATCCAGCGTCTAGGCCTGCGCCGCTGACGCCTTCGTCATCATCGGGCGGCTGTGCAACAGCCGCACCTAAGCGGAATCTATTTCCGTCATCTTATCTGCGCGGGCGCGTAAACGCGCCCGCGCTCAACACCGTTTTCTTGACAACAGTGCAAGAGAAGGCCCGCCGCAATTCGGCGTCGGGAAAGAAGGAAACATCGAATGTTCAATGTTCATCGCGAGGAGATCGATTGGGGCGGGCGCAAGCTCGTACTTGAAACGGGAAGAATGGCGCGTCAGGCTGATGGAGCGGTGCTGGCGACGTATGGCGAAACGGTCGTGCTGGCGACAGCCGTCGGCATGAGAGAGCCAAAGGTCGGCATCGATTTCTTTCCGCTGACCGTCAACTATCAGGAAAAATTCTACGCCGCCGGCAAGATTCCGGGCGGCTATTTCAAGCGGGAGGGCCGCCCGACCGAGCGCGAGACGCTGATCTCGCGCCTTATCGACCGCCCGATCCGGCCGCTCTTCATGCCGGGCTACCGCAACGAGACGCAAGTCATCGTGACGGTGCTGAGCCACGATCTTGAAAACGAACCCGATGTGGTGGCGATGGTCGCGGCCTCGGCGGCGCTGACGCTGTCGGGAATTCCGTTCATGGGCCCGATCGGGGCGGCGCGCGTCGGTTTCTTCGACGGCGAATACAGACTCAATCCGCCGATCGAGGAGATGGCCAATTCCAAGCTCGATCTCACGGTTGCCGGCACCGTTGACGCCGTGCTGATGGTCGAATCAGAAGCCAAGGAGCTTTCCGAAGAGATCATGCTGGGCGCCGTCATGTTCGGTCACCGCGAAATGCAGAAGGTGATCGACGCGATCATCCGCTTGGCGGAAAAGGGCGCGAAAGACCCGCGCGACGTCAAGACAACCACCTATGATGCCGAGCTGGCGCGTCTTTCCGGCCAGTGCGAAACCTCGCTGAAAGCGGCCTACCAAATCCCGCAAAAAGGCGAGCGCCACGACCGCATCGACGCGATCAAGGCCGAAGCCATTGCAAAGCTTGGCGGCGACGAAGCCGAAGGCAAAATCCCGCTGACGCTGTGCGGCAAGCTGTTCAAGGAGCTGGAGAGCCGCGTGATGCGGACCTCCGTCATCGAGACCGGGCGGCGCATCGACGGGCGCGATCTCAAGACCGTACGTCCGATCGTTTCCCAGGTCGGCGTGCTGCCGCGCGCGCATGGCAGCGCGTTGTTCACCCGCGGCGAGACGCAAGCGCTCGTCGTCACCACTTTGGGCACCGGCGAAGACGAGCAGTTCATCGACTCGCTGGAAGGGACATATAAGCAGCACTTCATGCTGCATTATAATTTTCCACCCTTCTCGGTCGGTGAAGTCGGCCGCATGACGGGCGCAGGAAGGCGCGAGATCGGCCACGGCAAGCTCGCCTGGCGCGCGATCAATCCGCTTCTGCCCGACAAAGCGGGCTTTCCCTACACCATCCGCATTGTCTCGGAGATCACCGAATCCAATGGTTCGTCTTCGATGGCGACGGTGTGCGGTTCCTCGCTGGCGCTGATGGATGCGGGCGTGCCGCTGACGCGCCCTTGCGCCGGTATCGCCATGGGGCTCATCCTCGAAGGGAAGAAATTCGCCGTCCTCTCCGACATTCTGGGCGACGAAGATCACCTCGGCGACATGGACTTCAAGGTGGCGGGCTCAGAAGCCGGCATCACCTCGTTGCAGATGGACATCAAGATCACCGGCATCACCGAGGAGATCATGAAGGTCGCGCTGCATCAGGCGCAGGAAGGCCGCATGCACATTCTCGGTGAGATGGCGAAAGCCATCACCGGCGCGCGCGCCGAACTCGGCGAGCACGCGCCGCGCATCGAGACCATCAAGATCCCCACCGATAAGATCCGCGAAGTGATCGGTTCGGGCGGCAAGGTGATCCGCGAGATCGTGGAGAAGACCGGCGCCAAGATCGACATCCAGGATGACGGCACGATCAAGGTGGCGAGCGCCGACGGCGAATCCATCCGCGCCGCGCTGAAATGGATCAAGGGAATCGTGGCCGAGCCCGAGATCGGCGAAATTTACGAAGGCAAGATCGTCAAGATCATGGATTTCGGCGCCTTCGTGAATTTCTTCGGACCGCGCGATGGCCTCGTGCACATCTCGGAGCTTGCCGCCAAGCGCGTCGCCAAGGTCGGCGACGTCGTCAAGGAAGGCGATATTGTGAAGGTGAAACTCATCGGCATCGATGATCGCGGCAAGGTGCGGCTGTCGATGAAGGTGGTCGATCAGGCCACCGGCAAAGAGATCAAGGACGAGGGCACACCGGCCGCGCAATAGGCAGGCCGCATTAAAATTGTGCAGATAGGCCGTTCGCGGGCACGCGGGCGGCCTACTTGTTTCGGGGCCTAGAGGTTAGTCTGCCGGTCGGCCTATCGGGGGGCGAGAGAGTTTGCGCTATTTCCTACTGGGACTGCATGGGCTCGGCGTCATCGGCATCGCGCATGCGCTGATGCTGCTAGGCGCCGATGAAATCACAACAATCGAGCGCGGCGGCATACGGACCATTCGGTCGTTGGAGCAGATACTTACGCTTTACGGCATCAATCCCGTGCCGTGGATGGAAGCGGCTTTGCCGGGCGTCATAGCAAGCGCCTTCGCTTGGGTGTTTTCGGCGCCCGGTTGGTTAATTCTATTCGTGCTGGGAGGCGCGTTAACGCTGTTGCCGCGTAGGCACGTATGAAACCGTACGATGCTGTATAGTTATTTTCTCCTTAGCCCTCAGGCGGCACTCCCATGGTCTTCCTCCGCATCTTTAGTCTCGCGCTGATCGTGTTCGCACTGGTGCTGATCGGCGCCGATGTCATCAGCACGATGGAGATGCAGGGCACGCTCGTCGTCCGCTCGCTCGCGCAAATTTTGTTGCTGGTCGGTCTGGACGCCACCGCGACGTTCCAATCCTACCTGCCGACGTCCGTCTCCGATTATGGCGTGATGGTTCTGAATTGGCCGAGCTGGGCGCCGGTCGGCGTCATCATGGCCGCCGGCTCCATGCGGAACGCCGACTAGGCGGAACTTCCGCAATTAGGGCGTTCCGCCCTTAGCGAACACGCTTTCCCACCGAATTTTGCTGCTTCCTTGCGCGAAACGCTGGCGGCTTTGGCGCGCCTGTTATATTAGGCGGCACGGCATATGAGAGCGGCCACATGAGCACCGAAGCGCCCGAAACCATCATGGTCGATAAGACCCGCATCGCCTGCGATGGCGGTGGCGGCGCGCTCGGTCATCCCAAGGTCTATCTCCAAATCGGCGAGGAAGGCTTTGTGGAGTGCGGTTATTGCGACCGCCGCTTCGTCCTCAACCCGAACTCGGAAGCGGAAACGCATTGACGGCGGCAGGCCACAAGCCCGTAGCCGCCCGCGCGCTTAATCCCGGCGATCATCTCTATCTCATCGACGGTTCGGGGTTCATCTTCCGCGCCTATCACGCGCTGCCGCCGCTGACGCGCAAATCCGACGGGCTGCCGACGGGCGCGGTGTCGGGCTTCTGCAACATGCTGTGGAAGCTGCTCGAAGATACCAAGGCGGGCGACAAACCGAGCCATCTCGCCGTGATTTTCGATGCGGGGCGCATGTCTTTCCGCAACGACATGTATGCCGAATACAAGGCCAACCGTTCCGAGCCGCCCGACGATCTGATCCCGCAATTTCCGCTGACCCGCGATGCGGTGCGCGCATTCGGCGTTCCTTGTGTGGAGAAGGCGGGCTACGAGGCCGACGATCTGATCGCGACCTATGCGCGGGCCGCGCGCGATGCCGGCGCCAAGGTCACTATTGTCTCCTCCGACAAGGACCTCATGCAACTTGTCGATGATGGCAAAATCGAAATGTTGGACACGGTGAAGAACCGCCGCATCGGGCCCAATGAGGTGATCGAGAAATTCGGCGTGCCGCCGGAGAAGGTCGTCGAGGTGCAGGCCCTGATCGGCGATTCCATCGACAATGTTCCCGGCGTTCCCGGCATCGGCGTCAAAACGGCCGCCGAATTGATCGGCCTCTATGGCGATCTCGAGAATCTGCTCGCCCATGCGGCCGAGATCAAACAGCCCAAGCGCCGCGAAGCCTTGATCGCCAATGCGGAACTCGCGCGGCTGTCGAAGCGGTTGGTGATACTGGACGATAACGTGCCGCTGGATGAGGGGCTCGACCAATTTGGGGTCACCGATCCCGATCCGGCAAAGCTGCTGCCGTTTTTGAAGGGGATGGAATTCACGACGCTGCTGCGCCGCGCCGCCGCGAAACTCGGCGTCGAGGATGCGGATGGGTTTACGGCGGAAATGCCGGCGCCTGGGGCGGCGAATGCCCCCACCGCAGCGGCGCCGCTTGCTCCCGCGTCCGCTCCCGAGCCGGCCGGGTGCCCGGGCGCGGTGATGGATCGCGGCCTCCTGTTGAAGCCCATCGATTACGGGTGTTACGAGACGATCTCAGATATTGCGACGCTCGATCGTTGGGTCGCGTCCATATACGAAGCGGGCTTGGTGAGCCTCTCGGTCGAAGCGAGTTCCGCCGATCCGATGCAGGCTACTTTATGTGGCATCGCGCTGAGCGTCGTTCCGGGGAGCGCCTGCTACATCCCGCTTGGCCATCGCGCGGCCGACGGGCTTGAGCTTTCCGGCTCGCGTGAGGACCAATTGTCCGAGAAAGACGCGCTCAAACGGCTGAAGCCCGTGCTCGAAGGCGAGTCGATCCTGAAGCTCGGCCACAATCTCAAATTCGCAACCATCGCCTTTGCGCAGCGCGGTATTCGCGTCGTTGCGCTCGACGATGCGATGCTGATGTCCTATGCGCTCGACCTCGGCCTCAACGGCCACGGCTTCGACGAGCTTTCGCAAATCCATCTGAACCACACGCCGGTCGCTCTTGTTGACATCGCAGGCAAGGGGCGTGACCGCATCGGTTTCGAACAGGTGTCGACGTCCGCAGCGACGCGCTACGCCGCCGAACGCGCCGACATCGCACTGCGTTTGGCCACACTGCTGAAGCCCCGCCTCGTCGCCGAACGGCGCATGACGGTCTATGAAACGCTGGAGCGCCCGCTCATTCTCGTGCTTGCCGAAATGGAACGGACGGGCATCGCCATTGCGCCCGATTTCCTGAAAAAGCTCTCCAATGATTTCGCCAAGGAGATGGCGCGGCTGGAAGAGACGCTGCACAGACTCGCCGGCGAAGCCTTCAATCTCGGCTCACCCAAGCAATTGGGCGATATTCTGTTCGGCAAATTCTCCTTGCCAGGCGGCCGGCGCACCAAGACGGGCGCCTGGTCCACCGATGCCGACATATTGGAAGAGTTGGCGGCGCAAGGGCACGAGATTCCATCGCGCATTCTCGAATGGCGCCAGCTGTCCAAGCTCAAATCCACCTATACGGACGCGCTTCCCGTCTTTCTCAATCCCAAGACGGCGCGGGTGCATACGTCCTATGCGCTCGCCTCCACGACGACCGGGCGGCTGTCCTCGAACGAGCCGAACCTGCAGAACATCCCGATCCGCACCGAAGAGGGCCGCCGTATCCGCAAGGCCTTCATCGCGCCGGAGGGGCGCTGCCTCGTCAGCGCCGACTATTCGCAAATCGAGCTTCGTCTTCTTGCGCACATCGCCGATGTGCCGGCGCTGCGCCAGGCTTTCGCCGACGGGCTCGACATTCACGCCATGACGGCGTCGGAAATGTTCGGCGTGAAGGTCGAAGGCATGCCGCCCGAAATTCGCCGCCGCGCCAAGGCGATCAATTTCGGCATCATCTACGGCATCTCCGCCTTCGGGCTCGCCAATCAGCTTTCCATCCCGAGGGGCGAAGCGGACGCCTATA
>SHWE01000030.1 GCA_009693985.1 Alphaproteobacteria bacterium
TGTTTCGATGAGCCGAAGAGAAGCGGCCAAGGCATGTTTGTCAAGTGTCGTAAGACTTTACGGGCCAAAGCGCCGCACCCAGAAAGAGCAACAAGAGCGCGAGCAAAATCATATTTCCAAAGCGCGGGAATGGTGTCGAAGCGAGGGCAACTGGCAGATCATTATCGACGACGCCGCGCAACCCAAGAGCGAGACTGGCGCGCACGCGTCCGTAAGAATCGATCACCGCGGAAATACCGCTATTCGCCGCGCGCACGATCGGCAGACCTTCCTCGATGGCGCGGACGCGCGCGATCAAGAGATGCTGCATCGGACCCGTATTGGGGCCGAACCATGAATCATCCGTAAGGTTCACCAGCCATGCGGGGCGCGGACTGCCGGTCACTTCGCGCGGGAAGATGACCTCGTAACAAATAAGTGGTCCCACAGGTGGGGCTCCGGGAATCGTGAACGTCCGCGGTCCCGGGCCCGATGAAAATCCCGTGTTCGCGGCGATCTCGCTTAGCCCGATCGATCTCAGCGTTTCCGGAAAAGGAAGATATTCGCCGAACGGAACGAGATGAAATTTGTCGGACATCCCGAGCAAATTTCCGTGAGGGCCGTACACCGCGAAGGAATTGTAGAAGCGCGGCGGCGCGCCCGGGCTTCGATCGATTCTCACATCGCCCGTGAGCAGCACGCGGGTGTCGCCGGTGAGCGTCGCGATCTCCGCGCGCGCTTGCGGCTCGTTGGACAGCGCGAAAGGCGGCGCGGCTTCGGGCCAGATGATGTGGGTTCGCGGGCTCGCGGCGGGAGAAGAGGACAGATCGATCAGCCGGCGCCAATTGCGCACCAGATTCGCCGCGACATATTTCTCCGATTGCGGGGTGGCAGGCTGCACGATGCGCAAATGCACGCCCTCGACCATCGCATCGTTGGCGCCGCGCAAGCGCAACTCGCCGCCCGCCCAGAGAAGCGCGAAAACGCCAAAGAGGAGGACTGGCAGCGCGCGCGCGCTGCGGCCATCGGCGAAACGCGCCAATGACGCACCGAACAGGATCGTCAGCAGCGAAAGCCCATAGGCCCCGAAGATGGCGGCGCTTTGCATCAGCGCCGTCGATGCGCCCCAGCCATAGGCGGGAAGATTCCACGGAAAGCCGGTGAAGATATGCCCGCGTAGATATTCGGCGAAAAAGAAGCACAGCGTGAAAACAAAGATGCGCCCCATGCTGCCGCGCCGCCAGCGCAAGCTCGTCAGCGCACCGGCGCCCGCAGTGAACAGCGCCAGCCCCGCCGGCATCAGTACGATGGCGAACGGCATCTGCCAACCATGCCGATCCGGATCGACGAGGAAGGCGTGGCCGATCCAATAGAGCCCGACGAAAAAGATCCCGAACCCGAAACCCCAACCCACGATGGCGGCGGAACGCCAGCGCTTCGGGCTTTCGCTTGCGCCATCGAGCAGCAGCACCAGCCCGGCATAAGAGAGCAGCAGCAAGGGAAACAGCCGCAAAGGTTCGAATGAAGTCGCGCCCACGGCGCCCAAGGCAACGGCCAATCCCAAACGCCGCCAGCCGCGCGCTTCTCTGAGCGAGGCGGCGGCCTTTTCTGCGAAGGCAGGTGCGAAGCGCAAGATCAGGACGCCGCTTGCGCCAGCGCCGTTTGTCCATTCGGACGAATGCGCAAGCGTTTCACCCGGCGTGCATCGGCTTCGAGAATTTCGAATTCGAATCCTTGCTGCGAGACGACCTCGCCGCGCACCGGCACGCGCCCCAATGCCGCCACGACCACGCCGCCCAGCGTATCGGCCTCATCGTCGGGCTCGGCCTTGGCGAGGTCGATGCCGGTCCGCTCCTTGAATTCTTCCAGCCTGACGCGCGCATCGGCGTCTATGCCGCCATCGCCTCGGTTGCGAATCTCCAGATCCTCATCGACATCGTGCTCATCATCGATGTCGCCGACGATGACCTCCACCAGATCCTCGATCGAGACGAGACCGTCTGTGCCGCCATATTCATCGACGACGAGGGCAAGATGAATCCGCGTCGCCTGCATCTTCATCAGAAGATCGAGCGCGGGCATGGCGCCGGGCACGAACAGCACTTCGCGTTTGAGCTTGGCGATGGGCGCTTCGGTCCAGGTCAATTTCCCGCCCTGCCCGATTTCCACCAATGTCACGACGTCCTTGATGTGCACCATGCCGACAGGATCGTCCAAGGTCTCGCGATAGATCGGCAGGCGCGAATGCTGCGCCTCGCGGAAAAGCGCCACCAGATCGGCGAACGAGGTCTGTTCCTCCGCAGCGACGATGTCGGCGCGCGGCACCATCACATCGGCGACGGAAAGCTCCCCGAATTTGAGGAGGTTGCCGAGCATCAACCGCTCTTGCGAGGACAGTTCCTTGGTCTCGCGCTCGCTTTCCTCGATCACCTCTTCGAGGCTCTCGCGCATCGTCGAGTCCTGGCGCAGGCCCCGCACCGCCTGGGCCAGCCGCGCGGCAATCTCGCTCAGCAGCCGGCGCGGCTGAGGGGTCGCAGGGCTGCGATCCTCCGAAGTCTGTATCTCGGTCGAGATGGCGGCAGGGGGGCTGCGGCCGTTTTTCGTATCGGAATCAACGGGGGGCATAATGGGTCAGTGTAACGCTTTTCGGCGCTTCTTAAAGGGACGCGGCGCATAGGGATCCCCGATCCCGAGCTTCGCCAGGAGGGCCGTTTCAAGGGCTTCCATAAGGGCCTCGTCTGCCCGCTTTTCATGGGCATAGCCAAGGAGATGGAGCACGCCATGGGCGGCGAGATGGGCGGCGTGGGCGGCCAGGGTTTTGCCCTGCTCGCGCGCCTCGTTCTTAACCGTGCCGTAGCCGAGCGCGACGTCGCCCAGATGCGCGCCGTCCTCGCCGCTCGTGAAGGACAGCACATTGGTCGGGCGTTTCTTGCCCCGGAACTCGGCGTTCAGCGCAAGCATACGGGCATCGTCGGTGAGAAGGATGGTCAGCCCGCCCTCCGCCCCCACCGGCAAGAGGTTTGCCGGCATCGATGCGAGGGCCGTCTTCGCGGCGCGGCGAAGCAACGGCACCACAGTCTTGTCTTGCCGCCACGACTTGTCGTCCACGAGAATGGTAATGGGCGGCACAGATTTGCGCGCCCGCGCTGACGCCTTCTTCTTCATTCGCTTTCCGTCTTGCGCTTAGGCAACCCACGCTTCTTCGCGGCATTCTCATGCGCGTTGTAGGCGGTGACGATGCGGGTGACGAGCGCGTGGCGCACCACATCCTTTTCGGAGAAGCGCGCGACCGCGACGCCCTCGATGCCGTCAAGATAGTCGAGCGCCTGTTCGAGACCTTGTGGCCCGTTGGGAAGATCGCTTTGCGAGGGATCGCCGGTGATCACCATGCGCGAATCTTCGCCCAATCGCGTCAGGCACATTTTCATCTGGCCGGGCGTGCAATTCTGCGCCTCGTCCAGAATGACGAAAGCGCGCGCCAGCGTGCGTCCGCGCATGAAGGCCAAGGGCGCCACTTCGATGACGCCTGATTCCATCAGCTTCATGGCGCCGGGGCCCATCACGTCGAACAGCGCGTCATAGAGCGGGCGCAGATAAGGATCGATCTTCTCTTTCAGATCGCCCGGCAAGAAGCCGAGCCGTTCGCCCGCTTCGAGCGCGGGGCGCGCGAGGACCAGCCGCTCCACTTGGCGCTCATGCAACAGATGCGCACCGAAGGCGGCGGCGAGATAGGTCTTGCCGGTGCCCGCCGGGCCGATACCGAAGACGAGATCGTATTTTCGCATCAGATCGAGATAGGCGCTTTGCGCGCCCGAGCGCGGGCGGGTGATTTTCCCCGCTGCTATCTTGATCCCGGCGCCGCCGGCGCCGCCGCGCGATTCGGGTGCGCTTTCGGCGAAGGCGATTTCCGCATCGACATCGCCGAGGCCGATCTCGTCGCCCGCTTCCAGCCGCGCATAGAGCACGCGCAGCACACGCGCCGCACGCTCGCGCGAGTCCGCATCGCCCTCGATGCCGATGAGATTGCCGCGCATGTCCAGATGCACATGAAAGCGCTGTTCGAGGCGCACGAAATGGCGGCTATGGGGCCCGGCGAGCGCGGGAATAAGCGCGTTCTTCTTGAACTCCAGCGTCGTTTGGGCGGAGTTCGATGGGCGCGGGCTCAAAATGCCAATGCCTTCTCTGCGCCGATGGACGACGAGGCGAGCACGCCCTTCAGACTGTTCGCCGTCAAAGCCGCGATGGTTACTTTATGCAGCGTGCCGATCAGCGGCACGGCGCCCTCGACATGCACCGCTTGCAGATAGGGGCTGCGTCCGACCGCCTGACCGGCTCTGCGGCCGGGTTTGTCGAACAGCACTGGAACCGTTTTGCCGATGCAGGAACGATTGAAACGATCCTGCTGTTCGGCGATCAACGCTTGCAGCGTCTGCAGCCGCGCATCCTTCACCTCGGCCGGAATCTGTTTGACCGCGGCGGCCGCAGGCGTGCCGGGACGCGCGCTGTATTTGAACGAGAAGGCTTGCGCGTAGCCGACGCTCCGCACCAAATCCATGGTCGCGTCGAAATCGGCATCGGTCTCGCCGGGAAAGCCGACGATGAAATCGGACGCCATGGCGATGTCGGGCCGGGCCTTCCGCGCGCGCTCCACGATTTCCAGATATTCGTCGCGCGTGTGCCCGCGATTCATCGCTTTCAGCACGCGATCCGAGCCCGATTGCACCGGCAGATGCAGGAACGGCATCAATTTGCCGATCTCGCCATGGGCGGCGATCAGATCATCGCTCATGTCGCGCGGATGGCTGGTCGTATAGCGCAAGCGCTCCAACCCATCGATCCGCGCCAGACGGCGGATCAGCTTTGCAAGACTCGTCGCCTCGCCGTCGGGACCAGCGCCCGCATAGGCGTTCACATTCTGGCCGAGCAGCGTGACCTCGCGTACGCCCTGCTCCACCAGACGGCGCGCCTCGGCCTCGATTTCGGCCACGGGGCGCGAGAACTCACTCCCTCGCGTATAGGGCACGACGCAGAAGGTGCAGAATTTGTCGCAACCTTCCTGCACGGTGAGGAAGGCGGTCGCGCCCTCGACGCCGCGCGCCTCGGGTAGCGAATCGAATTTGTCTTCGGTAGCAAAATCGGTTTGCAGCGCGACGCCGCCTTCACGCGCGATGCGCGCGATCATCTCGGGCAGGCGATGATAGGATTGCGGCCCCACCACCATGTCGACCGCGGGCTGGCGCGCCATGATCTCGGCGCCCTCGGCCTGCGCCACGCAGCCGGCGACGGCGAGCAGCATCTTGCCGTTGGCCTCGCCGCGCGCCGCCTTCAGCACCTTCATGCGGCCAAGATCGGAATAGACCTTCTCCACCGCCTTCTCGCGGATGTGGCAGGTGTTGAGGATGACCATGTCGGCATCGTCCGCCACATCGACGGGGGCATAGCCGAGCGGCGCCAGAAGATCCGCCATGCGGGCGGAATCATAGACGTTCATCTGGCAACCATAGGTCTTGATGTAGAGCTTCTTCATCGCGCCGTTACTTAGCGGGAAAAGCGTTTTCGGCGCAATTCAGGCCGCTTCCTCGGAATTGGCGTGGGTCAGCGCCTCCATCAGATCGACGTCCTGATGGGGCAATTGGGCCGCCAAATGCGTGCCCGCCAGCGCCCGGACCAACCCCGCGCGCACCGCTTTTTCCGCGGCCACCGCGAGTTCCTTGCGCCCGCCCGCTTCGTCGATGGTGAGAGGCTTGTGCAGTTCCACCACCACATCGATGGGCCCGGTGCGGAACGATTCCCACAGATGCGGGACAAGTTCCATGTCGCCATACCAGGCGAAGAAGGGGCGGTTTTCGCGTCCCATCGGAACGCCGTGCAGGCGCGTATAGGCGATCGAGATGGGCTGCACGATCGCGTGGCGGGCGGACGCGCCATTCGCGCCGATCTCGAGTTCCGCGGCGGACAGAAGCGCGCTTCTGAACGGCAGCACGCGGTTGCCGTCGCTGGAGGTGCCTTCGGGGAAGATCACCAGCGCGTCGCCCGCGATCAGCCTTCCCTTGATGGTCTCGCGGTCGGCGAGAATGTCGGCCCGCTTTCGGTGCGTGAAGACGGTGCGCTGCAACCGCGCCAGCGTGCCGAAGAAGGGCCAGCGCGCGACTTCACTCTTGGAGACGAAGGACGCCGGCATCACGGCGGAAAGAATCGGGATATCGAGCCAGCCCGTATGATTGGCCGTCACCAATGCGCCGCCCAGCATTTTGCCGCCGATGACGGTAATGCGCATGCCCATCAGCCGGCAGAACATCCGATGATAAAAATGAGGAATGGCCTTCGCCGCCCGCGCATGGAATTTCACCGCGAGAAATTGCAGCGGCATCAGGGCGACCGTCATGATGACAAAAAGAACGAGAATGAAGGCGGCGCGTATGTTCGCCATTAGGCCGGCTTCTTGCCGCCCTTGGGGATGCCGTAAAGCTCGAGCCGGTGATCGACGAGCTCGTATCCCAGCTCCTCGGCCACGCGGCGTTGCAGCTTCTCGATTTCCTCATTGACGAATTCGATGACGCGCCCCGTGGAAAGGTCGATCAGATGATCGTGGTGATCGCTGATCTCCTCATAGCGCGAGCGGCCGGCGCGGAAATCGTGGCGTTCGAGAATCCCGGCGTCTTCGAACAGCTTGACCGTCCGGTACACGGTGGCGATGGAGATATGCGGATCGACGGCTATCGCGCGGCGATAGAGTTCCTCGGCGTCGGGATGATCATAGGCTTCGGCGACCACGCGCGCGATGACGCGGCGCTGTTCGGTCATCCTGAGGCCTTTTTCGGCGCAGGCTTTCTCGATGCGATTGATATCCAAGGTCCGATTTACCTCTTGGGGTTTTCCCGGGCAGCCCAGTCTAATCGAGACCGGGGCCGATGCCCACCCTGTCGATAGGGACTACCATTACCGAACGATGCCGCGGCCCGCAGCCAAGGGAAGCGCGGCGCTGAGACGCAACGCATCGATTCCCTGACCCGCCTCGCCGCGATAATAGGATTTGCGCCGGCCCACAATCGCGAAACCCGCTCCGGCATAGAGAGCAGCTGCGGCCGCATTCGTTTCAGCCACTTCCAGGAATATCGTGCGCGCGCCGTACTCCGCCGCGTGCGCGGCCGCATGGAAGAGAAGCGATTTCGCCAGACCTTTGCGCCTTGCGGTGGGCGCCGTTCCGAGGGTCAGGATTTCCGCTTCGTCGGCGAAGGTTTGAATCGCGATGAAGGCCTGCAAATCATTCGCAGCCGCATCGCCCGCGATGAACGCGGATGTCGCGGGATGGGTAAGGACCGAATGCAGCGAGGCCTCGTCCCATTTTTCTTCGAAACATTCCCGGTGCAGTTGCGCCAGCAGCGCCGCATCGCGTTCGGTGGCGGCGCGAAGGATGGCGCTCATGGTACAGGCAATTTCGCATCGGGTGGGCGCAGATAAAGCGGGCGCGGGGCGGCGCCTTCCGTCTCGCCCGCGGCAAGGCGCGCGACCCAAAGGGCGTCGGGCTGGCGCACCGATCCATCGGTCACGTCACACCCCGCCGCTTGCAGCAAGGGAATGAGCATCTCGGCCGCCGTGCCGCAGACGAGCACCGTCTTGCCCCATTCCTCGGCGAAGGGCGCGATGCGCGAAGCGGCGGCATCGAGGGCGATCAGCTCGGGCGGCAGCACGGCGCGTTGGCGCGAACGGATCCCAAGATAGATTTCGCCGCGCTTGGCGTCGGAGGCGGCAATCGCCCAAGACGCGCCGTCTTTCGCCAGCGCTTCTTCCATCATCGCATCGAGCGTGGTGATGCCGATGGCCGGTTTCTTCAGCGCCAATGCCAGCGCGCGGGCGAACGCGATGCCGACGCGCTGGCCGGTGAACGTGCCCGGCCCGGTGGTGACGGCGATGCGGTCGAGCGAAGCATAGGCCCATGCCGCCTCGCCCATCAGCCGATCCACCATCGGCGCGAGCGCTTCGGCGTGACCGCGCGCCATCTCGCGCCAATCGCGCGCCAGCACGGTCCCGTCCTCCACCAGCGCCGCCGACAGGGCGCCGAGCGCGGTATCCAAGCCAAGAATCTTCACGGGATACTCACGGGTCGGAGCCCTACAGGATCTTGCAGGCCTCGTCGAAATCGAGCCGCGGCGCACGCGGCCGCAAGCCCTCATCCGAGCCATAGCCGAGATTGCAGAGGAAATTGGATTTTTGCGTCGTGCCGGCGAAGAATTCCGCATCGACGCCCGCATTGCTGAAGCCCGACATCGGCCCGCAATCGAGCCCTATGGCGCGCGCCGCCAGCATGAAATACCCCGCCTGCAAGGTGCCGCTGCGGAACGCCGCCTCTTCGATTTCGGCCGCGCTCTTCTGCACCCAGGATTCCTTGGCCGCCGGATTGGTCGGGTTGAGCTTCGGCATCTGGTCGTAGAAGCGTAGATCGTAAGCGAAGATCGCGGTGGCGGGCGCCAGCATGGTCTGCTCGACATTGCCCTTGTTGAGATGCGGCTTCAGCCGTGCCTTCGCCGCCGGCGACATGACGAAGAGGATGCGCGCCGGGCAGGTGTTGTTGGTGGTCGGCCCCCAGCGCATCAGCTCATAGGCCGCCATCAGCATTTGCGGCGTGACGGGCTCGGGACGCCATTTGCGATAGGAGCGCGCCTTGCGGAAGAGGACATCCAGCGCGTCGTCGTTGACGGCGTGACCCATGGGCACTCCTGTGTTCGCGAAGTTTTAGGACAATGGAAGCGCTCTTTACACCGCTTCGACGGCGGAAACTTCCGGGATGTAATGACGGAGCATGTTCTCGATGCCGTTCTTCAACGTGATCGTCGAGGACGGGCAGCCGGAGCAGGAGCCCTGCAAATGCACGAACACGGTGCCGGAGCCGCCATCGAAGCCCTTGAAGACGATATCGCCGCCATCATTGGCCACCGCCGGGCGCACGCGCGTCTCCAGCAGTTCCTTGATCTGGGCGACGATCTCGGCCTCTTCGCCTTCATAGGCGGCTTCGGCCTCTTCCGCCGCCGGCTCGCCTTCGAAGAGCGGCAGGCCGAGCGTGAAATGCTCCATGATGGCGCCGAGGACGGCGGGCTTCAGATGCCGCCAATCGACATTGGCGCCCTCGCGTTTCGTGACGGTGACGAAATCGCCGCCGAAGAAGACGCGCTCGACTTCGGGAATGGCGAAGAGGCGCGTCGCCAGCGGCGAGCGTTGGCCGGCTTCGGCATTGGCGAAATCGGCCGTGCCTTCTTCCATGATCGGGCGGCCGGGCAGGAACTTCAGCGTGGCCGGATTCGGCGTCGTTTCGGTCTGGATGAACATGGCGCCTATATCGTTGCTGCCGGCCCACTATACCAGCCTGAACGAAGAAAGAACAAATAGCGTCAACTGGTCTTGCGGCCGCCCGCCGAAGCCGAGGAAATGCGGTCTTCGCTGGGATCGACGTGGAAATCGATCACCGCGACCCCGCCCTGTTTCAGCACGGCGACGCCTTGCTCGAGCGCGGCATTGACATCGGACGCCTTCGTCACCGGCCCGATGGCGGTCGCCCCTTGGGCGCGAGCCAGCATGACGATGTCGGGGAGCGGGTCTTCCATGCGCAGGCCGATCCAGCGGTTCCTGACCTCGCGGCCGCGCGCCTTGGCGACGTTCTCCTGGTGCAGCTCGTCATTGAAATAGGAGCGGTTGTTGTCGATCAGAATGAGCAGCGGGATGCGATGGCGCACCGCGGTCCAAATCGCCGTCGCGCCCATGCAGAAATCGCCGTCGCCGAGCACGGACACCGCGTAGCGGCCCATCTCGTGCAGCGCCAGCGCGGCACCGACCGAAAGCCCCGGCCCGGAACCCAAACCGCCGCCGCCATCCTTGCCGAGATAGGACAGCGCGCTCGTCAGCGGCCAGATGTCGGCCGGCCAGCCGCGGTTCAAGCAGGCGAACGTCACGTTTTGCGGATCGTTGAATTGGCCGCGTAAGGATGACGCGATGAGATCGAGCGTGACGCCATCGCCCGCATGCTGTTTTACTTTCCGCGCCGCGCGTTCCCGCCACGGCGCTTTCTTGCCGGGGCCGAGCGCCGCCACCAAATCTTCCACCAACGCGTCGGACGTCGTCGGCATGAACACATCCATCGGCGGCAGCGCCTGATATTCCATACCGGCGCCGGAATGCAGCATTTGATCCAGGCTCGCGCCGATGATCTTGGCGGTGACCTTGCCGACCGAAGCTGCCTGTTTCAGCGCGCCGCCGACATCGGCCCAATCGAGCGAGAGGATGCAATCGGCCTCGGTGAGGATCTCACGCGCCGGTTTGCTCACCTGATTGAACGGCGGCACGACATGGGCGGGATGATCGGTAGGAAATTTCGCACCCGTCTTCAGATCGCTCATCACGACGGCGCCCAAACGTTCAGCGAGCGCGATGCGCGCGTCCCATGCCGCATCGGTGCGCAAGCCCCGCCCCGCAAGGATCACCACCCGCGTCGATGTGTCGAGGATCGCCACCGCCGCATCGATGGCCGCTTTCGCCGGGCGCGACGGCGGCGGCGGCAAGAACCGCGCGAGGTCGGGCCATTCGGGCTCCTTGTCGAGCTTCTGTTCCTGCAAGCCGGCATCGAGGCAGACATAGACGGGCGCGGTCGGTGCCGTGCGTGTGATCAGATTGGCGCGCACCATGGATTCGACCAACCCTTCCGGCGAGGTCGGCTGATCGTCCCATTTGACGAAATCGCGAACCAGCGCGCCCTGATCGCGCATCGTATGGATCCAATCGATCCATGGACGGCGCTTCTCGGTCGCGAGCGGCCCCGTCGCGCCCAGCACCAGCATCGGCGCGCGGTCGCACCAGGCGTTGAACAATCCCATCATGCCGTGGAACAGGCCCACATTGGCGTGCAGCACGCAGGCCATCGGCTCGCCGGTGGCGCGCGCATAGCCATGCGCGATGGAAACCGAATGGTCTTCGTGCAGGCAGAGGAGAATGCCGGGACGCTCATTGCCGAGATGATTGACCAGCGAATCGTGCAGGCCGCGATAGGAGGCGCCGGGATTGAGGCTGACATAGCGGATATTGAACCGGCGCAGCATCTGGGCGGCGATGTCGCTGCCCCAGCCGACAGTCTTGTCCGCTTCGCCTTCCGGCCGGTCGAGATGCATGTTTCGTCCCCCGCCTATTTTGAAATTCTTCTAGCCCAAGCTTAGACCGAATGGGAGTTAAACCGCGTCGCCCCAATCTTTGCGGGCGAAAGCCCGGTAGCTCTCCTTGTCGCGCTTGGACGCTTCATGTTCGGCGATTCCCCCATCGGCGCAAATGCTGACGCGCAAGGCATGTTTGAGGGCGTGCGGCCGAGAGAGGATGCGAGGCGAGGAGGGCCGCAAGCCGACATTTTCGTGCGCCACCGCGAGATAGGAGAATTTCTCGTCCTCGAAGGGAACGGCTCCCCCTTTGGCGCGGATATGGGCCCGCGAACGCGGCAGACGCGCGGCGAAATGGCACCACCCCGGTTTGGCAATGGGACAGGGATAATCGCCCGGACAGGGCGCCACGATGCGCGCGCCATCTTTGAGCAGAGAAGCGCGGCATTTGAGGATGCGCGCGAAACCGTCCGGCGTGCCGGGCTCGACGATGACGAGCACGCCTTTGGTGGCGGTCCAAAGATGCGGCACGGCGCGTGTAAGGACGTCATCGGACAATTAGGTCAGCGCATAATTGGCGAGCACGAGATCGGCCTGCGTGCCGTTGGGCAGGATCGCGATATCGCTTTCGAGAATCGCCGCATCGCGCATAAGCGCATGGGCATCGGCAAGGGTGCGCGCCGCGCCGAGAAATTGCCGGTTGCGGTCGAGCATGGTGAAGGATTGCAAGCTTGGGAAGATTTCCGCCGCCGCCCAGCTCGCGGCGCCGGCGCCCGCGCCGATGTCGAGCACACTCAAAGGCGCGAAATCCACCAGCCGTACCTTCGTCCAATCGAGCGAAGCGATCATGGCGGCGAAGGTCGCCGGCATCCGCGTCGCCAGATAGGCGGCAACGTCCTCGAAACTCTTGATCGTCTCGGAACCACCGCGCGCGCGATAATTGTCGGACAGTTTGGCTGCCCGCGCCGCAAGTTCGGCGGGTTGGATGTCGCGTACCATCCGCGCGATGGCTTCGCGCAAAATGGGCGGCAGGCCGTGCGCCGTCACGTCAGCGCGTCGATTTGTTCATCGGTCAGGCTGCCCGGAACCACGGTGACAGGAACCGGATAGGAGCCGCCCGTCGGTCCGGCGATGAGCGAAACCAGCGGGCCCGGACCTTCCTTGGACGTGCCGGCGGCCAGCACCAGAATCGAAATGGCGCGGTCGTCTTTCAACAGTTCGCGGATTTCATCGGCCGGCCGCCCTTCGCGGATGACGAGTTCGGGCATCGATCCGACAATGTCGTTCACCACCTTCGCCGCTTCATGCAGGAAGCGCTCGGCCTCCTGATAGGCTTCCTCGCGCATCACGCGCTCGACGCCCGCCCATTGCTGGAAATCGCCCGGCGGCACGACATACATCAGCGTGACGATGCCGCCGGTGTGCTGGGCGCGGCGCGCGGCGTAGCGCAACGACACCTTGCATTCGGGCGTCTGATCCACGATGGCGAGAAATTTGCGCCGGCTTAGAGGAAGCGCTTCGGCGTAGGGCTGAGGTTCGCTCATGCCCGTCTATCGTGCCTTGCTTCCGGGCAAATTCGCAAGATGTCTATTTTCCCGGCAGCAAGCGCTTCAATTGATAGATCAATTCCAGCGCCGTCTTCGGCGTCAGCCCGTCGGGATCGACGCCGCGCAAAGCCTCTTCCAGCGCATTGACTTGCGGGACCACGACTTTCGGCGCGCGTGCCTTGTCCGCGAACAGCGGCAGATCGTCGATGCGGGCGAGCGGCTTGTGACCTTCGCGGCCCTCTTCGAGCGCACGCAACACTTCGCCCGCGCGCAATGTCACGGCCGCCGGAAGCCCGGCGAGCTTGGCCACCTGGATGCCGTAGGAGCGGTCGGCCGCGCCCGGCGCGACCTCGTGGAGGAACACGACATTGTCCTTCCATTCCTTCACCCGCATGGTGGCGCAGGCGACATCGGACAATCTTTCGCAGAGCGCGACCAGCTCGTGATAATGCGTGGCGAACAGCGCGCGCGATTTGTTGACCGCGTTCAGATGCTCGACCACGGCCCAGGCGATGGCGAGCCCGTCGAAGGTCGCCGTGCCGCGTCCGATCTCATCGAGGATCACCAGCGATTTTTCGCCGGCCTGATTGAGGATCGCCGCCGTCTCCACCATCTCGACCATGAAGGTGGAGCGCCCGCGCGCCAGATCGTCGGCGGCGCCGACGCGGCTGAACAGGCGATCCACCGCGCCGATATGAGCACTCTCGGCCGGCACATAGGAGCCCGTTTGGGCGAGGATCGCGACCAACGCGTTTTGGCGCAGGAAGGTCGATTTGCCCGCCATGTTCGGGCCCGTCATCAGCCACAAACGCCCGGGACTGTCTTTTCCTTCCGGCGTCAGATCGCAGCCATTGGCGGTGAAGGGGCCGCGATTGTCGGACTTCAGCGCGGCTTCGACGACCGGATGACGTCCGCGCACGATGTTGAAAACGAGCGAGTCATCGACGAGGGGGCGCGAATAATTGCGCGTCTCCGCCAGCTCGGCAAGCGCGGCGGCGACATCGATGACCGCGGCGGCGTCCGCCACGGAAGCGATGCTGCGCATATGCGCCGCGACATCGGCAATCAGCGAATCGAACAATTCGAGCTCGAGGCTAAGCGCCTGCTCGCCGGCTTGCGCGATTTTTATCGCAAGCTCGGCAAGCTCGTCACTGGCGAAACGCACGGCGGACGCGACCGTCTGACGATGGCGGAAACGATCCCGTCCCGCCGCCAGCATCTTGTCGGCATTAACCGCCGTCACTTCGATAAAATAGCCGAGCACCGCATTGTGGCGGATCTTGAGCGAGTTCACGCCCGTCTCGCCGCGGTAGCGCGCCTCCAGCGCGGCGATCACGCGGCGGGATTCATCGCGCAAGGCACGCGCTTCATCGAGCGCCGCATGGGCGCCCGCCACGATGAAGCCTCCGTCGCGCGCGAAGAAAGGCGGCTCCTCAATCAGCAATGCTTCCAGCCGGTCGATCAAAGGCCCGGCGCCCGCGAGACCTTCAGCAAGCTGGGTTTGCGTTTCGGAAAGCTCGCCCGGCGCGGGGGTGAGCACCGTATCGATTTCGTTCAAGCTGCGGCGCAACACCCGCGCCGCCTTCAACCCGTCGCGCAACGCGCCAAGATCGCGCGGGCCGCCACGCCCGAGGCTTAGCCGCGCCAGCGCGCGCGCCAGATCGGGCGCGGCTTTCAGCGCCTCGCGCGAGGTCTCGCGCAAATCGGGCTTCGCCAAGAAAAATCCCACCGCGTCCAACCGGCGGGCGATGAGATGCGGCTCCGTCAGCGGCGCGGCGAGACGCGCCGACAGACTGCGCGCGCCGGCCGCCGTCACGGTGAAATCGATCACCGCAAGCAGACTGCCGCGCCGTTCGCCGGAAAGCGTCTCGGTCAGTTCGAGATTGCGCCGCGTCGCCGCGTCGATCGCCATGCGGCCCGAGCCTGCCTCGCGCTTCAACAGTTTCAGCGCCGGGCGCTTGCCCTTCTGCGTCAGATCGAGATAGCCGACGAGAGCCCCAGCCGCCGACAATTCGGCGCGTGAAAACGTACCGATCCCGTCCAGCGCCGCGACGCCATAGAGGTTTTTCAGAAGCCGCTCGCCATTGGCGGAATCGAATGTCGCGCCCGGCCGTGGCGTCAGGCGCGAACCCAACTCCTTCAGCACGGGTGCGATGGTCTCGTCGGCGAGCAGCGCATCGGGGGCCAGCACTTCGCGCGGGGAAAGACGGGCGAGCGCTTGGGCAAGCTCGGCGCCTTCAATCGTTTCGACGGCGAAATCGCCGGTGGAGATATCGGCGGACGCCAGCGCGAATTCCCCCCCTGCGCGCCCCAATGCCGCCAGCACATTGGCGCTGCGCGCCTCCAGCAGCGATTCCTCGGTCAGCGTTCCAGGCGTCACCAGCCGGATGACTTCGCGCCTGACCGGCCCGCCCCGCTTCTTCGCGATTGCAGCATCTTCCATCTGCTCGCAAACGGCGACACGGAAGCCCTTGCGGATCAGCTTTTCCAGATAGGCTTCGGCGGCATGGACCGGCACGCCGCACATCGCGATGTCGTTGCCCTGGTGACGCCCGCGCTTGGTCAGCGCGATGTCGAGCGCGGCGGCCGCCTTGGCCGCATCCTCGAAGAACAGTTCGTAGAAATCCCCCATCCGGTAAAACAGCAGGTAGTCGGGATGGGCCAATTTGATCTCAAGATATTGCGCCATCATGGGCGTGGCGGCCTCGCCCGCCATCCAATCGGAGGGCGGCGCCGTTTGCGGATCGACTGTCGAGGTCTCGGCCATGGGCAAGCCTAGCAGATCGCTCCTTGCCCACGCTCGCTTCCGCGCGGCTTGTCCCCAAGCGGCAGGCGCCCTTCGCAATTGTGCGGGGGCCGGCATTGAACGGGGGACGCGCCCGGTCCAAAGTTGAAAAAAACAACACCACGTTTGGAGCGAAACCCCCGAGATGACCAATGCCGACCGCCCCTCGTTCACGGACGAGGAAGCCCTTGCGTTCCACGCCGGCGACAAGCCGGGCAAGCTCGAAATCCGCGCCACCAAGCCGATGGCGACGCAGCGCGATCTTTCCCTCGCCTATTCGCCCGGCGTCGCCGTGCCCGTGCTCGCCATCGCCAACAATCCGAACCTTGCCTACGACTACACGACGCGCGGCAACCGCGTCGCGGTGATCTCCAACGGCACGGCGATTCTGGGCCTCGGCAATCTCGGCGCGCTCGCGTCCAAGCCGGTGATGGAAGGCAAGGCCGTCCTCTTCAAACGCTTCGCCGACATCGACGCCATCGATCTCGAAATCGACACGGTGGACATCGAAGCCTTCATCGGCGCGGTGCGCTATCTCGGCCCCACCTGCGGCGGCATCAATCTCGAAGACATCAAAGCGCCCGATTGTTTCATCATCGAGAAACGCCTGCGCGAGCTGATGGACATTCCCGTCTTCCACGACGATCAGCACGGCACCGCGATCATCACGGCGGCCGGGTTCATCAACGCGCTGCAACTCTCCGGGCGCACGATCGACAACACCAAGCTCGTGGTGAACGGCGCGGGCGCGGCCGGTATCGCCTGCCTCGATCTGATGGTGTCGATGGGATTGCCGCGCCGCAACGTCATCCTCTGCGACACCAAGGGGCCGATCTTCGAAGGGCGCACCGAAGGCATGAACCAGTGGAAGGCGCCCTATGCCGCCGAAACCAATGCGCGCACCCTCGCCGACGCGCTGGAGGGCGCCGATGTGTTCATCGGCCTGTCGGCCAAAGGAGCGGTGACGCAAGACATGGTCAAGCGGATGGGCAAGAATCCGCTGATCTTCGCGATGGCCAATCCCGATCCGGAAATCACGCCCGAGGAAGTGCGCCAAGTGCGTTCGGACGCGATCATCGCCACCGGGCGCTCGGACTATCCGAACCAGGTCAATAATGTGCTGGGTTTTCCGTACATCTTCCGGGGCGCGCTCGACGTCGCCGCCAGCACGATCAATGAAGACATGAAGATCGCCGCAGCGCATGCGCTGGCGGAACTCGCCCGCGAGCCGGTGCCCGAGGAAGTCGCCCGCGCCTATCGCGGCGTGCGTCACGCCTATGGTGCGGACTACATCATTCCGGTGCCGTTCGACCCGAGACTCATTGCCCGCGTCTCATCGGCGGTGGCGGAAGCGGCGATGAAGAGCGGCGTGGCGCGGCGGCCGATCGCCGATATGGAAGCCTATCGCGCCAAGCTCGCGAAGCGGCTCGGATAAACGAACGCCGGCCCCGATATCTCGGAGCCGGCGCTGTCATGTCCCTAACGCTTACTTAGTCGAGGCTGGCGACCGGCGGGTTGGTGAGGTCGATCACCGCGCGCCTGTTCTGCGGCTCGCGGATGCCCGGGCCGGTGGCGACCAGCGGCTCGGAGAAGCTCTTGCCCTGGGTCACTATCATCGAGGCTTCGAGGCCGCCCGCGACCATCGCGTTCTTCACCGACATCGCGCGGCGTTCGGAGAGCGCTTGGTTGTAGGCAAAGGTGCCGACCGTGTCGGTGTGGCCGGTCACGACGATGCGCACCGGACCGTTGTCCTTGGCGGTCCGCACCGCTTCGGCGACGGCCTGCTGCGCTTCCGGGGTCAGGTTCGACTTGTCGAAGTCGAAGAAGACCATGAACGTCTTCACATAGTCAGGCGCGGGCGGCGGCGGGGGAGCCGCGGCAATCGGCGGTGGGGCCGGCGGGGCCGGGATCGTTTCGGTCTGCGTGCGCACGTCGGTGAAGGGCGCGTAGCGGAACGGCTTCGGGTTCGGGGCTGAACCGACGTTCAAGCTGACGCCAGCGGACGGATTGCTGAAATAATTGGCCGATGCGGGCATGCTCATGACGGCGGCCGACACCAGAAGTACGGCGAGCAGGGTCTTCTTCATTGGACTGTCTCCCTTCGAGATCCAGCGCGTGCCCTCTTGGGAGCGCCTATTAAAGTCGCGTAGGAAACGGGCTGTCACACCATGGAGTTCCGAAAAAACTCAAGCCAAAGGAATCATTATTTCGGGATGCGACATTCTTTGGCCTTGGCCAAGCCTGTGTTTCACGGAACCCTGAAAGCTAAAGCCCTGGCAGGGTGAGGAATTACAGGCTAGAGTTGCATCCGCCGAATAACGAGCCCCGTCATGTGGAAAATGATCGTCCTCGCCCTCGCAGCAACCGCCTTGGCCGCCTGCGCCAGTGGCCGGGACCTGGAAGTCGCCTCTTTGCGCTGTCAGGAAGTGGGAATCACGCCCTCGAGCGTGGAATATGGGCTTTGCACCCGGGCCTATATGCGCCAAGCCCATGAGCGGGCCCTGGAAGGCAATTATGACGTGGCCATCGACCCCTATTCCTACATGATCAATAAAGGCAGAAGCTGGCACTAGACGCGCCGGCCCCTCCCTTCTCCCGTTAAGCTTCGAGCCTAATTCGCCTATCCCCCTGCTTTTCCGAGGCTGCGGGGCAGAAAACCATGCATTTTGCCCGTTCCGGGCCGCTTGCGGGGCGTTTACCCCCTTCCTATATACCCGCAAGAACCGCTGTGTTTTGGCATCGCATATCAGGGGATGGACGAGAGGCCGCTTGCCGCAAGGGAGGGCCCAAAGCATCCATCCGCCGTGAAGAGGAGTGATTATGGCGAAGGTTATTGGCATCGATCTCGGGACCACCAATTCCTGCGTGGCGGTCATGGAGGGCTCGGCGCCCAAAGTGATCGAGAATGCCGAGGGCGCGCGCACCACACCCTCCATCGTCACCTTCACCGCCGACGATGAAAGGCTGATCGGCCAGCCCGCCAAGCGCCAGGCCGTCACCAATCCCGAATACACCTTCTTCGCCATCAAGCGCCTGATCGGACGGCGCTTCGAGGACCCGATGACCCAGAAGGACATCGGCATGGTGCCCTACAAGATCGTCAAGGCGGGCAATGGCGACGCCTGGGTCCAGGGCCGCAACAACAAGCAATATGCGCCATCCGAAATTTCCGCCTTCATCCTTCAGAAGATGAAAGAAACCGCCGAAGCCTATCTCGGCGAGAAGGTCAGCCAGGCCGTCATCACCGTTCCCGCCTATTTCAACGACGCCCAGCGGCAGGCGACCAAGGACGCCGGCAAGATCGCCGGTCTCGAAGTCCTTCGCATCATCAATGAGCCGACCGCGGCAGCGCTCGCCTATGGCCTCGACAAGAAGCAGGCCGGCACCATCGCGGTCTACGATCTCGGCGGCGGCACGTTCGACATTTCGATTCTGGAAATTGGGGATGGGGTTTTCGAAGTAAAATCCACCAATGGCGACACCTTCCTCGGCGGCGAGGATTTCGACATCCGCCTGGTGAATTATCTGGCCGACGAGTTCAAGAAGGAATCCGGCATCGATCTGCGCGGCGACCGTCTGGCGCTGCAACGCCTCAAAGAGGCCGCCGAGAAGGCGAAGATCGAACTTTCGAGCGCGATGCAGACGGAAGTGAACCTTCCCTTCATCACCGCTGACGCGTCGGGCCCCAAACATCTGACCATGAAGATCACGCGCGCCAAATTGGAAGCCCTGGTCGACGATCTGATCCAGAAAACCATCGCGCCGGTGAAGCAGGCGATCAAGGACGCCGGCGTTTCCGCCAGCCAGATCGACGAAGTGATCCTCGTCGGCGGCATGACCCGCATGCCCAAGGTGCAGGAAATCGTCAAGCAGCTGTTCGGCCGCGAGCCGCATAAGGGCGTCAATCCGGATGAAGTGGTCGCCATCGGCGCCGCCATTCAGGCGGGCGTGCTCAAGGGCGAAGTCAAGGACGTGCTGCTGCTCGACGTGACGCCGCTTTCGCTCGGCATCGAAACGCTGGGCGGCGTGTTCACCCGGCTGATTGACCGCAACACCACCATCCCGACCAAGAAGAGCCAGGTGTTCTCGACGGCGGACGACAATCAGACCGCAGTCACCATCCGCGTCTTCCAGGGCGAGCGTGAGATGGCGGCGAACAACAAATTGCTCGGCCAATTCGATCTCGTCGGCCTTCCGCCGGCGCCGCGCGGCGTGCCGCAGGTCGAAGTCACCTTCGACATCGACGCCAACGGCATCGTGTCCGTCGGCGCCAAGGACAAGGCGACCGGCAAGGAGCAGACCATCCGCATTCAGGCTTCCGGCGGTCTGTCGGACGCCGACATCGACAAGATGGTCAAGGAAGCCGAAGCCCATGCGGCCGAAGACAAGCAAACTCGCGCGCTCGCCGAAGCCAAGAACCATGGCGATGCGCTGATCCATTCGACCGAGAAAGCGGTCTCGGAGCACGGCAGCAAGATCGCCGACGCCGAGCGCACCGCCATCGAGAACGCGATCGCGGCGCTGAAAACCTCGATCAAGGACGGCAGCGACGCCGACGACATCAAGGCGAAGACGAACGTGCTCGCCCAGGCTTCGATGAAGCTCGGCGAGGCGATGTACAAGGCGCAAGGCGGCGGCGACGGCGCGGGAGGCGATGGGCCAACGCCCGGAGATGAAGGCGCGCCGAAAGACGACAATGTCGTCGATGCGGAATTCTCCGAGGTCGACGACGACAAGAAGCAGGGCGCGGCGTAATTGCCGAGCCTTAAGCGTCGGGGGCGCTTTATGTCTGAAGGATCGCAATGGGAGTGCTCATGCTGAGCGGCTCGACGCATGAGCGTTTGTTCGATTTCCGCGAGACGCGGATATGAGCAAGCGTTGCTATTACGAGATCCTCGGCGTGCAGCGCACCTCTTCGCCAGAGGATTTGAAGGGCGCCTACCGCAAGCTCGCCAAGGAATGCCATCCCGACGCCAATCCCGGCGACAACGGCGCGGAACACAAATTCAAGGAACTCAGCGAAGCCTACGACATCCTCAAGGATGCCGATAAGCGCGCCGCCTATGACCGCTTCGGTCACGCCGCGTTCGAGAATGGCGGTGGACGTCCGCAAGGTTTCGATTTCGCCGCCTCCTTCACCGACGTGTTCGACGATCTGTTCGGTGAATTCATGGGCGGCGGACGCGGCCGCGGGCGCCGTTCCAATCGCGGCGGCGATCTTCGCTACAATATGGAGCTCTCGCTCGAAGAGGCTTATCGCGGCAAGTCGGCGGAGATCCGCGTGCCGACCGCAGTGATCTGCGAAACCTGCGGTGGCGTCGGCGCGGCGACCGGCACCAAGCCCGAGACCTGCACGACCTGTTCCGGCCACGGCAAGGTGCGCGCGCAGCAGGGCTTCTTCACCATCGAACGCACCTGCCCGAAATGCCGCGGCCAGGGACGCATGGTGAAGAACCCGTGCAAGCCGTGCGCGGGCGCCGGGCAAATCCAGAAAGAGAAGACGCTTTCGGTCGACATCCCCGCAGGCGTCGAGGAAGGCACGCGCATCCGTCTGTCCGGCGAAGGCCAGGGCGGCTTGAATGGCGGGCCGCCGGGCGACCTCTATATTTTCCTCTCGGTCGCGCAACATCCGCTGTTCCAGCGCGATGCGCAGAATCTCCATTGCATGGTGCCGATCGGGTTTGCCACCGCCGCGCTCGGCGGCGAGATCGAAGTGCCGACGCTCGCCGGCGCGCGCGCCAAGATCGCCATCCCCGAAGGCGCCCAGAGCGGCCATCCGGTCCGTCTGCGCGGCAAGGGCATGCCGGTGCTGAAGGGCCATGGCCATCACGGCGATCTCTATGTCGAATTGCGCGTCGAGACGCCGGTGAAACTGTCCAAGAAGCAGAAGGAATTGCTGCGCGCCTTCGATGCGGAAGCGCAAGGGTGCCAGCCCGAGACCGAATCCTTCTTCGCGCGCGTTAAGGAGTTCCTGGGGGGCAATTAAACCCAGGGTGTTCCATGCCGTCGTCGGTCATTTCCAGCTTCTCCTATCGGACCCGCGATTCCGAGCTCGTGGTGAAATTTCGCAGCGGCAAACGCTACGCCTATGCGCGCGTGCCGAAGACGGTTTATGACGAACTGCGTCACGCGCCCTCGAAGGGCAGCTATTTCAACACCAGCATCCGCGACCGCTTCCCGCCCCGACGGCTGATGCTGCGGCTTTGCTGCGCAGCATGAAATTCATGCTGCATCTATGCTGCGCGGTAAATCATTGAAACCCCTCCGTAATGTCATGGCCTGCAACAGCAGGCCATCCAGTCGGGCCTAGAGCGATCCCGGCAGATGGATGGCCCGATCAAGTCGGGCCATGACAAAGGGAGGCGCCGAATTATCCCGCGCAAACAAAAAGGCCCGGATCGCTCCAGGCCTTTCGTTTCACTCGCGGCAATCGCGGCTCAGCCCGCCGTCCACACCGGCGGCGCGGATTTCAGCCGCGCGATCAGATCGCGCCGTTCGGTTTCCAGCGCCGCCGGCATCCGATTGCCGAAGCTCTGGAACAGCACGGTCTGGTCTTCCGCTTCCGCCAAACCCTCCGCCGCGTCGATGTCGCTGATGCGCCGATAGCGGTCCTTGCCGAATTCGAGGCCCTTCCAATTGAGGTCCTCATAGCGCGGCTGGAAGCCGAACGGACCTTCGGCGGCCGCCGCACGGCCGTTCACGCGATCGACGATCCATTTCAGCACGCGCATGTTCTCGCCGAAGCCGGGCCAGATGAATTTGCCGTTCTCGTCTTTGCGGAACCAGTTGACGCGATAGATGCGCGGGAGATTCTTCGCCTTCTTCTCGATGCCGAGCCAATGCGTCCAGTAATCGGCCATGTTGTAGCCGCAGAACGGCAGCATGGCGTAAGGATCGCGCCGGATCGCGGCCTGGTTCTCGGCCGCCGCCGTCGCTTCGGAGCCCATCACGGCCGCCCAATAGACGCCGTTCTGCCAATTGCGGGCTTCATAGACGAGCGGGAACGTTTTCGACAACCGCCCGCCGAAGATGAAGGCCGAGATCGGCACGCCGGCCGGATCATCGCCCACCGGATCGAAGCTCGGGCATTGGCGCGCCGACACGGTGAAGCGCGAATTGGGATGCGCCGCTTTGCGTCCCGATTCCGGCGTCCAATCCTTGCCCTGCCAATCGATCAGATGCGACGGCGATTCATCGGTCAGACCTTCCCACCACACATCGCCGTCGTCCGTCATCGCGACATTGGTGAAGATGCAATCGCGCCCCAGCATTTTGACCGCGTTGGGATTCGACTTCATGCCGGTGCCCGGCGCGACGCCGAAGAAACCCGCTTCCGGATTGATGGCGCGGAGCGTGCCGTCCGCCTGCGGTTTGATCCAGGCGATGTCGTCGCCGATGGTCGTCACCTTCCAGCCGTCGAAGCCTTCGGGCGGCACCAGCATGGCAAAATTGGTCTTGCCGCAGGCAGACGGGAAGGCGGCGGCGACATAGGTCTTTTCGCCTTGCGGGCTTTCAACGCCGAGGATCAGCATGTGTTCGGCAAGCCAGCCCTGATCGCGTCCCATCAAGGACGCGATGCGCAAGGAGAAACATTTCTTGCCCAAGAGCGCATTGCCGCCATAGCCCGAACCGTAAGAGATGATCGAATAATCGTCGGGGAAATGGACGATGTATTTGTGCTCGGCATTGCACGGCCAGGGCACGTCCTTCTGACCGGGCGCCAAGGGTGCGCCGACCGAATGCAGGCACGGGATGAATTTGCTCTCGCCCAGAATGTCGAGCGCTGGCTTTCCCATGCGCGTCATCGTGCGCATGCTGACGGTGACATAGGGCGAGTCGGTCAGCTGCACGCCGATATGCGAAATCGGCGAGCCGAGCGGCCCCATGCTGAAGGGAATGACGTACATGGTGCGGCCGCGCATCGAGCCCGCGAACAGCGTGTCGAGCTTGGCGCGCATTTCCTTCGGATCGATCCAATTATTGGTCGGCCCGGCGTCGTCTTTGTTGGCGGAGCAGATGAAGGTGCGGTCTTCGACGCGCGCCACATCGGCGGGATCGGACCGGCAGAGATAGGAATTGGGGCGCTTCTTCTCGTTGAGCCGGATCAGCGTGCCGCCGCGCACCATCTCGGCGCAGAGGAGGTCATATTCCTCTTTCGAGCCGTCGCACCAATAGATCCGGTCGGGCCTCGTTTTGGCGGCGACCTCGTCGACCCAGGCGAGCAGCTTCCGGTTGCGTGTCGGGCTGTTCATGATGTTCATCCTAAAACCCCTCATTTTGCCGTTGACCCGGCGCTCCCCTTGAAAGGGAGCGCTTCAGGAGCTGGGCCTTTCGCCCGGCTTGCGGCTCATGATGAAAACCTGTCTCCCCGCCTACCCTCACGGGAAACCTCAAGCAGGATTTACTGCTTTAGGCGGGCGCGTTTTTCTCGCGCTCCACGCTTTTTCTCCCAGCCGCAAGGGTTTCGCAAATGGGCCAAAACCCAAAGAGACCGAGCCGTTTATGGGGCGTTCCCAAATCATCCGCAAGAAAAAATCGGGGACGAATGGCCGCAAGTCGCGGGCGGCTCCGCTGGCCCAAACCGCAGGCGATCCCATATGACCAGGCCCATATGATAAGAGAACCCATGGCCGAATTTTCCGACGAACAGCTTGAACGCTATGCAAGGCACATCGTCTTGCGGGAAGTCGGCGGCGTCGGCCAGCAGAAGCTGCTTGCCGCCCGCGTTCTTGTGGTGGGCGCCGGTGGGCTCGGCAGTCCGCTGATCCTGTATTTGGCGGCGGCCGGGGTCGGCACCATCGGCATAGTCGATTTCGACACAGTCAGCCTCTCCAATCTGCAGCGCCAGATCGCCCACCGCACCGCCGACATCGGACGCCTCAAAGTGGAATCGGCGGCCGATAGCGCCCATGACATCAATCCGGGCGTTAAGATTATTCCCCATTCTGAGCGGTTAACGGCCGACAATGCACTGAAAATCTTAGCTAATTACGATGTGGTGGCGGACGGATCGGACAATTTCGCGACCCGCTTCCTGATCAACGATGCC
>SHWE01000031.1 GCA_009693985.1 Alphaproteobacteria bacterium
CCTTGTCAGCGAATTGCCTCCGTTCTAAGTTCGTTTCGGCTCTCGCGCGAAAGGCGCCGGAATGCCGATTAGATGGATGGGGGCGGCGGTTGCGGCGATGGCGTTTGCCATGGCTACAAATGCTTTGGCCGATCCCGTAGCCGACTGGCGCGCCTGCAACGCGGAAGCTACGGACGATCAATCCCGCAACCTCGTGATTGCCGGGTGCACCGCGCGCATTCAATCGGGCGAGGAAGCAGAGGCCAATCTCTATCCGGACTATTACAACCGCGCCACCGCCCGTTACGAGACCGGCCGCTACCAAGAGGCGATTGCCGATTACACGCATGCGATCGCCATCAAGCCGAGCGCCGCCGCGTTGGCCGGGCGTGGGCGAGCTTACTATCGCAGCAATGATTTCAACAAATCCGTCGCCGATCTGACCGACGTCCTCAAGCTCGATCCGGACGATCCCGATATCCATTACCAGCGCGCAACCGCGCTCGCCGCGCTCAAGAAGTTCGACGAGGCCATCGCCGATTTCGACCGCGCAATCCAGTTCAAGAAGGATTTCGCCGAAGCGCTCTACAATCGCGGCGGGACCTATTACTCCAAGGGCGCCTATTCGCGCTCCATCGCCGATTTCGATCAGTACATCGCGCTCAGGCCCCGCGCGCCCGACGGCTATTATGCAAGAGGGTTGGCCCGCAATCTGGTCGGTTCGGTGGCGCAGGCGATCACCGATTTCAATCGCGCCATCCAGATGAATCCCGAATTTCCGGACGCCTACTACGCCCGCGCGCTGGCCTATCTCGGGCAAGAGCAGGAAGACCGCGCCATCGTCGATCTCAACGAAGCGATCCGGCTCCGGCCCAATTACGCCGAAGCGTTCCGCTATCGCGGCGTCGCCTATGACCGCAAAGGCCTCACCGAGCAGGCGATCTCCGATTACAGCGCGGCGATCAAGATCCGGCCCGATTACAGCGGCGCCTATGATGGGCGCGGCTACGAATATCTCCGCCGCGGCCAATATGACCGTGCGATCGCCGATCTCGATCAGGCGATCCGGCTGCAACCCGATCTGGTGGACGCCTTCCACTATCGCGGCTTCGCGCGTCATCATACGCAGCAATATGAGGGCGCGATCGCCGATTACGATCAGGCCATCCGCCTCAAGCCCGACAATGCGGGCGCGCTGTTCGGCCGGGGCCTCGATTATTATTACAGCGGTAATTTCGACAAGGCGATTTCCGACTACAGCCACGTGATCGATCTCGAGCCCGCGCCGAACGCGCTTCTGAACCGCGGCAGCGCCTATTTCAGCAAGGGCCAATATCGCGAGGCGAGCGCCGATTTCGGCCGCGCCATTCAGATGCAGCCCAATTACGCGGAAGCCTTCTACAATCGCGCGACCACCGAAGCGGCGATGGGCGAATATGATTCGGCGATACAGGATTTCGGCCGCGCCATCGCGCTGAAGCCCGATTACATCGAAGCCTATTACAACCGCGCCAGCGCCCATACCGACAGGAGCGAATATGTTCAGGCCCTGGCCGATTACGATCAGGTCTTGCGCTTGCGACCGCGCGATACGGCGGCCCTCATCAACCGCTGCTGGACGCGTGCCGTCGAGGGCAGCAATCTCGAAGCCGCGTTCGCCGATTGCGATGAAGCCTTGAAGCAAAATTCCACCAGCGCGGTCACGCTCGACACCAAGGGCTTCGTCGAACTGCGCATGGGCCGCAACGAAGACGCGCTCAGGGACTACAATTTCGCTTTGCAGCGCAATCCGACGATGTCTTCCGCGCTTCTCGGCCGCGGCATCGCGCATCTGCGCCTTGGCGACATGACAAACGGCAAGGCCGAAGTCGCCGCCGCCGAAGCCTCGAAGCCCGGCGTGACCGCGCGCTTCGCCAAGCTCGGCGTCACGCCTTAGGGCTCATGCAGCCGTCCGCCCGGCATCGGATGAGGCACGCCTGTCGTTGACGGCAGGCTCAACGGCAATCCCTTCACGCTCCGAACTGCGAGATAGGCGAAGGCTTCGGCTTCGAGGAAATCGCCGCGCCAGCCGACATCTTCCGCCGTGACGATTTTGGCGGCGATCCGCTTTTTCAATTCGTCCATCAGCACCGGATTGTGCCGGCCGCCGCCGCAAACGATCCAAATGAACGGCGCTTTTGGAAGATGGGCGCACGCGCGCGCGATTGAGGCAGCGGTGAACGCCGTCAGCGTCGCGGCGCCGTCTTTCGGCGACAGGCGCGACATCTTGTCGGACGCGAAATCCAGGCGGTCGAGCGATTTCGGCGGACGCGCCACGAAAAATTCGTTGTCCAGCATCGCGGCCAGCACGCTTTCGTTCACGGCGCCGGCGCGCGCCAGTCTTCCGTCGCGGTCGACCGGCTCGCCGGTGTGCTTTAGCGCCCAATCGTCGATGGGTGCGTTGCCCGGCCCGGTGTCGAACGCGATCAGGTTTCCGTCCTCGCCGACATAGGTGAGGTTGGCGACGCCGCCGATATTGACCACCGCCACCGGGCGCTTAACGCTTCGCGTCAGCACGGCGTGATAGAGCGGCACGAAGGGCGCACCCTGCCCGCCCGCTTCGACGTCGGCGAGGCGAAATTCGTTGACGACCGGGATACGGCTGCTGCGCGCGAGCCCCACCGCATCGCCGATCTGCCAGGTCCGGCGCTCTTTGGGGCGGTGCAATACGGTCTGGCCGTGAAAGCCGAGATAGGCGATATCGCCGCGCGCCAATCCATTTTCCTTAAGAAGCGCTTCCACCGCCTCGATATGGGCCTCGGTCAGCACGCGTTCGGCGGCCGCGATTTCAGGAGGGCGCGCGTCCTGCGCCGCTTCGCGGGCGGCTTCGAGCGCCATGCGCAAAATCGCGCGCTCCTGGGCGCTATAGGGCCGCGTTAGTGCGGGGCCGGAGCGCGCCACGGTCTCCCCGTCGGTTTCCAGAACGGCGGCGTCCACCCCGTCAAGCGAGGTTCCGCTCATCAGCCCGATGACTTTGAGAACGCCATCTTGGTTCAATTCAGGCATCCGTGCTACCCACACTCGACCCTTCGACCATCCGGATTCTGATAGCACCAATGACGGCATTTCGCTCCGAATTCCTGCGCCTGATGGCGGCACGCAGACAGCTTCATCAAGTCACCGATGAAGCGGGCTTGGACGCGCGGCTGCTGAAAGAGCGTGTCGTCGGTTATGGCGGCTTCGACTGCACGGCACCCAGCCTGCATGTCGGCAATCTCGTCCTCATCATGACCCTTCGTCGGCTGCAAAAGACCGGCCACAAGCCCATCGTCGTGATGGGTGGCGGCACGACCAAGGTTGGCGATCCTTCCGGCAAGGACGAGATGCGCCAATTGCTGACGCCCGAGAAGATCGAAGAGAACAAGAAAAGCATTTTCCGCATCTTCGAGCGCTTCCTGACATTCGGCGGCGGAAGCAGCGACGCCATCATGGTCGACAACGCCGAATGGCTCGACAAGCTCGAATATGTTTCCTTCCTGCGCGATGTTGGCCGCCACTTCTCGATCAACCGCATGTTGACGATGGACAGCGTGAAGCTGCGGCTCGACCGCGACGCGCCGCTTTCCTTCCTCGAATTCAACTACATGATCCTGCAAGCCTACGATTTCGTGGAGCTCTACAGGCGCTATGGCTGCCGTTTGCAGGCGGGCGGTTCCGATCAATGGGGCAACATCGTTTCGGGCATCGATCTCGGCCGCCGCCTCGAAGAGGCGGAGATGTACGGCGTCACCTCGCCGCTCATCACGACGTCGTCGGGCGCCAAGATGGGAAAGACCGCCGCCGGCGCGGTGTGTCTGAACGCCGACCAATGCAGCCCGTATAATTACTGGCAATATTGGCGCAACACCGAGGACGCCGATGTCGGGCGCTTCCTGCGCCTCTTCACCGACATGGCCGAGGACGAGATCGCGCGGCTGGAAAAGCTCGGCGGTTCGGACATCAACGAAGCCAAGAAGATCCTGGCGACCGAAGCGACGGCGCTCTGCCATGGGCGTGAGGCTGCCGAGATGGCCGCTGAAACCGCGCGGCGCACCTTCGAGGAAGGCGCCCATGCCGAAGGCTTGCCGACCTTTGTGATCGCGCGGGCGCAACTCGAAGCTGGCGTTCCACTGACAACGCTTGCGCATCTCGCGGGACTGACAAGTTCGGCCAGCGAAGCACGCCGCTTCATTCAGGGCGGCGGGTTGAAGCTCAACGACAAAACGGTCAGCGACATGCGCACGAGCGCGAGTCTCGCCGATCTCAATGCGGATGGCGTGATGAAGCTCTCCGTCGGCAAGAAGCAGCACATTCTCGTCAAGCCGGAATAGGCTAGTTCGGTGCTTCCGGCGCGGCGGGCAGCGGCGCAATCGATGCCTGCGGCGGCGGCGCTTCGGGCGCCGGTTTCGTCGGGCTGAATTCGAACAGGCGGCGGAAGATTCCCGGCGTCAGCACCGACAATGGATTGACCGTCAGCGCCGGCTCACCGAGATTGCCCTTCATCGCATAGGTCAGCCCGATGATTCCTTCGCCGGGCTTCGACACCAGCAGATCGCCCAGCACCGGCACATTGCCGAGCAACGAATTGAAGGCATAAGCGGGAACCAGCGTTCCGGTCAGGTCGATGCGATCCTGACGACGGTCGAGTGTGCCCTCGAAGGTCGCGCCGATGGCCGTTCCCGCGGCGCGGCCGCCATTGATCGTCATCATCTTGCCGCGTGCGCTGAACGGCGCGCTGAAATTCGAGATCGATATCCCGGAGCCCTGCATCAGGCGCAACGGCCCGTCCAAGCTTCCCGCCGCGAACAGACGCGCGAGGAAAGGCTGGTCGGTGACGACGAAGTCCTCAAGCGTCAGCGTGCCGGTGTAATCCGCATTGCCTTGCTTCGCCTGCGGATCGTCCGCCGGGAATGCGATTCTGGCCGACAGCGCGCCGCCGCGAATGCTGGAAAATCCGGTGAAGGCGCGAACGAAGCCTTCGGCGTCTTCGGCGTCGACGGTCACTTTGCGTATGCCCTTGTCGACGGCGAAACCGGCCGTGATCTTGCCCTTCAGCGGGCCCTCGGCATCGAGGCGCAGATTGTTGAGGCGTTCATTGGCCCCGAAGGCGACCGCCAGGGACGCGTTCTTGAAAGTGATATCGTCCTTAAAGAGCATGCGCTCTACATCGACGTTCAAGACCAGCGGATTGCGCAGCGTGCTGTCGGCCTCGGATTCCGGTACGGCCTCTTTCGGCTCTTTCTTGTCGTCGGTGAAGAAGCGCGTCGCATCGAGGCTCTTGCCCTTGATGCGGATGTCGTAACCGCCGCTTACCAGCGGCGTCAGATTGAGGGCGAAATCATTGCCCTTGCCGGCATGGACTTGGTTGAGCACGACATTGACGAGTCTTCCCGTCCCGTCGATCTGCAAACCACCGCGCAGGTCGAGCGCCTCCGCCGTCATGACGATATCGCTGATCCCGATGGCGCCGCCGTCGCGGAACGCGAGCGTCCCCGATGCCGTAGCCGCCAAACCGGGACGCTTATCGATGTTCATGATCGGGAAGAACATTTTCGCGGCCGTCAAATCGGCCTTCACGGTCGCTTCGGTGAAGTGGAAACGCCGTCCGGTGAAGATTGCGGTTACCGGCATCGCGCCGGTGATCCAGGCAGGCTCGGTAAGGCCAAGGCTCGCACGCGTGACATCATTGAGACGGCCGGTCAGATCGATGCGGCTGGAATTTCCTTCCGACCGGAAATCTTCCGCCCATTTGAAGGTGACAGGCGCGCCCGAGATCGTGCCCCTCCCTTGCGAGACCAGCGAAGCGGTGGTGACGGAGAAATTAACCGCCGCATGTTCCAGTCTGCGCTTCGGATCGATGGGAACGGAGAGTTCGGCGATCTTCGCCTCGACGCCGACGCGCACCTGCTCCATCGGCAGGTCCCGCAGCATCGGAAGCCCGACCTCGAGATCGACCACCGCACTGCCTTTGGCGTCGGCGGGCACGATGTTGAATTTCTTGGCGTAGCCGAGCGGTTGCTGATCGATCAGCGTCAGAACATCGGTGACGCTGCCTTCGGTGTGCGCCTTTATGAGCCCTGGAGCACCGTGAATATGCAGCGCGTCGATGACGAAGCTGCCATTCGTCACCGGTAGCGGCCCGACCGAGCCCGACAAAATCGTCGCGTTGAACGTATCGCCGGTAAGAACGGCGTCGCCCCGCGCATTGGTGAGCGGCGTCATGCCTTGGATATAGTGCGCAGTGAGGCCCTCGACGGGGAAGCTCACCCTCACGGCCTCGTCGGGCAATGTCTCGGCGTCGAAATCGCCTGGCTTGGTGTTCAATTCCACCTGGATCGTGCCGCTGCGTCCTTCGGGGACGTTGTCGTAGATCCAACCATAGGCGCCATCGGCTTTATTGGCCGGCCAATATTTCAGAATGTCGCGCACGCCGATCGGATTCAGCGTTCCCGATAACTGCACTGCCGGCGCCACGTCTTTCACGAAGGTCAGGGCGCCCACGAAGTCGGCGGTCAGCGCATCGCCTTCGATATGGGCGCGCTGGAACGCCATTTTCTTGGCATTGGGATCGAAAATTCCGCTCAACTGAATCCGCGGAAAATTCAACTTTTCGCGGAAGAATTTCGGCGTGTCGACCTGCGCGTCCAGGATATTGGCGTGACCCGAGACGGTCGCGAGTTTGCTGTCATTCCAGACCAGCACGAGCCCCGCATTGGCCTTGGCGGTGAGTTCCTTGCTGGCAAAACTGACGCGATCGAGCGTCAGGGAGTTGTAGACCGTGTCGAATTTGCCCTCGGCATCGAAGGCGGTGATCTCGATGGGAGCGCTCATCGCCGACGTTTCGATGGCGCCTTTGCCGGTGACGCGAAACTCGGCCGTGCGGATCTCATTATTGGCGCCGAAGACGAAGCTCGTGGTGACGTCGGAGGTCAGCCGGTAGGGCTCGAGATAGGCGAAGTTCGCGCTGTTCTTGGTCAGCGCCGGGAAGGACAGGCCCTTGACCTCGAGCATCGCCTCTTCCGGCGTGCCGTCGTCGCGCAATACCGCGGTGAGCATGACTTGCGCCGGATAGCCGGAAATCTCGATCGCCGATTCCAGCGAGGCATCGAGTCTCTGGTTCTGGTTGCGCACTGTGAAATGCGCGTCGGGGAAGACGACGAAGAGGCCACTCCCCTCATCCTCGAAGGCGAGCCGCGCATTGACGATAGAAAATGTCTCCAGCGATCCACCGCTCCGTCCGCTGTCCTGCAGGATCATGCGGATGGTATCGAGCAGATCGGAACTGGTGCGGTCGATGCCGAAGCCAAGACGCAATTCGCCGTCGGCCGAACGCACGGCCGTCAGTTGCACGCCGACAAGGGCAAACCGTTTGACGCTGAGATTGCCGGCCAGCAAATCCGCCACGCCGAAATCGAGGTCGGCCTTGGGCGCCTGCGCGACGATCCGTCCATTGGTGTCGAACACTTTGGTGCCGAGTACGACGAGATTGATCTTGCCGTCATGGCGCGACCATTCGAGCACCGCTTCGTCGAAGCGCACCGTCAGGCCGGTGATCGAACGGTTGAGCGAATCCTCGATGGCGCCGGCAAAGGGGCCGAGCGAAATCGGCCCCATCAAAAGGCGCAGCGCGGCGCCCGCGACAAAGAACATCAGCGCGGCCGCAATGGCGCCCACGACAAGGGCTGCTCGCTGGACATGCCGGCTCAGCATCGGTTAAGCGTACTCCAGTGACCCGGCGGCCAACCTATATGGCGACCGTTCGCGGTCCCGTACAAGCCAAAAGGCTCGCACCAAACGGTAATTACGATCTTAACCGGATGATGCGCCTGCCCTTTAGAAGTGAACCCGCTCATGGCCGCTTCGGTCCCGAAGGACCTTAAAATCGGCGACAAGGCCCCCGCCTTCACAGCCCCCACGGACGGTGGCGGCAAGCTGTCTTTATCGGAACTTAAGGGCAAAACTGTGGTCCTCTATTTCTACCCGAAGGACGACACCTCGGGCTGTACCGCTGAAGCGATCGCCTTCACGCAAAGCCAGAAAGCCTTCAAGGCGGCGGGCGCGGTGGTCATCGGCATCTCCAAGGACAGCCCCGCCAGTCACGATAAGTTCAAGGCAAAACATAGTCTTGGCGTCAGCCTTGCGGCCGATGAGGACACCAGAATCGCCCAAGCCTACGGCGTGTGGGTTGAAAAAAGCATGTATGGGCGGCGCTATATGGGGATGGAGCGCGCCACCTTTCTGATCGACGGTAAGGGCGTTATCCGGCAGATCTGGCGCAAGGTAAAAGTTAATGGTCATGCGGCCGAAGTGCTCGCCGCCGCCAAAGCCCATTAGTGTCACAAACGAATTTAAGCTTCTATCTTCAAATCCTCACCTAAGCGCTTGCTCTTGCGAGCGTAATTGGGATCAAATGGGGTCATCGGGCAAAAGCCCAAGGGGTTCGAGGGACGGGCAAATCATGAAGTCACTCCAGGAACGCACCTGGGGGTACGTAAACGTTACGTTCCCCGTGCGACAGGTCTACATCCGCAGCCACGGGCGGGTGCAGTTTTTCACCTTCAGCACGCTGATGCAGGCGGTGTGCGCTGGCGCGAGCGTGCTCGTGCTCGGCTGGGTCGCCTTCACCTCCGTCAACGTCATCTTCAAGGATCGCATCATCGCGGCGAAGGAAAACCACTTCGAGCAGATGCAGACTTCCTATGAAAACCGGATCGCGCAGCTTCAGCTCTCTTACGACGAATTGAACGGCGCGCTGGTCGTCGCCGAAGACCGCTTCAAGGCAGCAGCCGACACGCTCGACGCCAAGCAGCGCACCATCGCCCAATTGCTCGAGCACAAAGACAATTTGCGCGCCTCCCTGGGCATCGGCGGCCCCAAGCAAACCGCGATGAACGCGAATGGATTGCCGGCGCCTACTACGCAAGCGAGCATCGGCGGCGGCGCCCTCGACCTTTCGGCGCCGGAATCCTCCCTCGCCTTCGCGCCTCCCTATGCGGGACCGCGCATCGCACCCGTTTCCACCGCGCCGGCCTTGCGCACCTCGGGCCCCGTCTCGATCGCGCCGGTTAAAGTCGCACCCGCGCCGGCCGCGAGCCAGCCCGAGCGCGCCACCTTCCTCAAAGGCGCCGTCCAAAGATTCGGCGCGCTGTTCAGCCGGGTGCGCCTGTCGCGCAATCTCGACAATCCGTCCTTGCGCCAGATCGAGAAGGATCATGCGCGGTTGACCGAGCTCGAGGCCGACGGGCCCGCTCTGCTTGCGGTCGCCAGCAAGAACATCGCCGACGAAACCGTGCGTTTGACCAAGGCCCTGCGCACGACGGGCCTCAATCCCAAGGTGGTGATGGAGCGGATCGTGCCCAAGAACGGCGGCACAGGCGGACCCTTCATTCCGCTTGGCGCCGCCAGCGGCGATCCCGCCTTCAACACCTCGCTGACCGCGGCGATGGCCTCGTTGCAGCAATTGTCCGACATGGTGACGACGCTCAGCGCCATTCCGCTGGCCGCGCCGCTCGAAGGCGGCGAAGTGTCGAGCGGCTACGGCGCGCGCCACGATCCGTTCAACGAGAGCCTTGCCTTTCATGCCGGCATCGATTTCTCGGCTCCGCGCAACACCGACGTTTTTGTGACGGCGCTCGGCGTCGTCATCTTCGCGGGACGCAACGGCGCTTATGGCAACTCCGTGGAAGTGGATCACGGCTTCGGCATCCGCACCCGCTATGGGCATCTGGCCCGCATCACCGTGCGGCGCGGCCAACGCCTCGAACGCGGTTCGGTCATCGGCAAGCTCGGCTCGACGGGGCGCAGCTCGGGCCCCCATGTTCACTATGAACTGTGGTACGATCAGGCCGCGCGAAATCCCGCTAATTTCATCAAGGCAGGCCGCTATGTTCTTCAAGAGTAAAGAACCAGCCGAAGCCGCCATCGTCCCGCAAGCAGCGGCGCCCAAGCGCGGCACCCGCAACGCCGGCGTGCCCTCCATCATCAGCGCCGAGCTCATCGTTCGCGGCACGCTGGTGTCGGCCGGCGACATCCAGATCGACGGCAAGGTGGATGGCGACGTGCGCGCCAACTCGCTCGTGATCGGCGACAAGGCGATCCTCGTCGGCGACGTCTATGCCGAGGAAGCCGTCGTGCGCGGCCGCGTCGAAGGCAGCATCAAGGCGCGCAAGGTCCAGCTCTGCGCCACCTGCCATGTCGAAGGCAACATTCTGCATGAAGCGCTGTCGGTCGAGATCGGCGCCTTTTTCGAAGGCAATTGTCGCCACTCCGACAATCCGCTGGCCGACGCGCCGACCGCCGAGCGCAAGCCCACGGCAGCCCCGCCACCGCCTCCGCCGCCACCGGTCGCCGCCCATACGGCAGCCGACCGGCGCATTCCGCTGACGACGCCCGGGCAGATCAAAACCGGCGCCGATCCGGTGCAGCTCTCTCTTCCGCCGCGCTGAAGAACTAGCCGCATCTAATCCAGGTCTTCGACCTTTTCGGCCCTTTCGCCGCCGACCTTCTGCGCCAATGACGCCGCCATGAAGGGATCGAGCTCGCCGTCGAGCACATCGCGTGGGCTGTGCGACTGCACGCCGGTGCGCAAATCCTTGACCAGCTGATAGGGCTGCAAGACGTAAGAGCGGATCTGGTGGCCCCAGCCGATGTCGGATTTGGCGTCGTTCACCGCCTGCGCCGCCTCTTCGCGCTTTCGGATTTCGGCCTCGTAGAGCCGCGCCCGCAACATCCCCCACGCGGTCGCGCGGTTCTTGTGCTGCGAGCGGTCGTTCTGACACTGCACCGCGATGCCGGTCGGCAGATGCGTGATGCGCACCGCGCTTTCCGTCTTGTTGACGTGCTGGCCGCCGGCTCCGCTCGCGCGATAGACGTCGATGCGCACGTCCTTGTCGGGGATGTCGACATTGATGTCGATCTTGTCGTCGATCACCGGAAACGCCCCGACCGAGGCGAAGCTGGTGTGCCGCCGCGCATTGGAATCGAAGGGCGAGATGCGCACCAGGCGATGCACGCCGGATTCGGTCTTCAGCCAGCCATAGGCGTTCTCGCCCTTCACCAGGATGGTCGCCGATTTGATGCCGGCCTCTTCGCCTTCGCTCTCCTCCATGAACTCGACCTTGTAGCCGTGGCGTTCGGCCCAGCGCGTATACATGCGCAACAGGATCGAGGCCCAATCCTGGGACTCGGTGCCGCCCGCGCCGGCATGGATTTCGAGATAGGCGTCGTTGGCGTCCGCCTCTCCCGACAGCATGGATTCGAGCTTCATGCTTTCCGCGCGTGAGGCGATGCCCTTCAGCGAGGCTTCGGCATCGGCGATCATCGCCTTGTCGTTCTCGGATTCGGCGAGTTCGAGCAGGCCGACCGTATCGTTCAATTCGGAGTCCGCCGTGCGATAGGCCGAGAGCGAGCGGTCGAGCCGGTTGCGCTCGCGCATCAGCGTTTGGGCGGCGGTGGAGTCGTTCCAGAAGGTCGGAGATTCGCTCTTGGCGTTCAGCTCATCGAGGCGGCGGACGGCATTGTCCCAGTCAAAGATGCCTCCTCAGCAGGGAGAGCGCCTGCTTGATCTCATCGATGGTCCGCTCGGTGTCCGCGCGCATGTTCTCAAATCCTGATCGTCGCAGCCGATATAGGGGCGCCGCTCTCGAAGGTCAAAGCCTTAGTCCGCGCCGCAATTGCTTGTGTCTTGCCGGAAGCGGTTGAATTTCAATTTCACCCCCCTCCCCCTTCGAAGCGGGGATAGAAAACGCGTTTCGCCAGCATCCGCGCGTCCCAACTCGCAGGCTGGCTGGATACGGAAGAAACCGCCGACTTCATCGGAAAACGCATCGTCGAGATCGTCCCCCTGACGCTACACAGTCTCGACGATGCCGAGATACACCGCTTCCTGCGCAGCGTGGCGGCGGAAGCGTTCCGCCGAATCGAGATTCGTGCCGGTGGTCGATGCGCTGATCGACGACGCCTTGCGTTCGGGCAAGCACATGGTCCTGGTGGACATCGTGGCCGAGCTTCTCGAACCGGCCTTGCAGGCGCTGAAAGCGCCGATCATCGAGAAGGTGGGCGAGCGCACCGGGCGATTCTTCCCGTCCTATTTCGACCACAAGATCGGCACCGGCATCGTCGCCGGGGCGCAGAACTGGCTCGACGCGGTGCGCGTGGCGGGGAGCGAGGAACGCAGGCAGCTCGATGGCTGGATCAAGGACATGCTGGCGGATTTGCGCGCGTCGTCCGATTACCAAAAACTGCTCGAACAGACGCAGAGGGCGATTCTCGACAATCCCACAATGTTGGCGGCCCTCTCCGCGATCTGGGACAAGATCAAACGCGAGCTGATCGCGGACACCGCGTCGGCCTCGCCGCGAATCGGCATCATCGCTGCCGAAATCGTGCGGACCATCGGGCGCCAACTGCAACAAATGCCCGTGGTGCAGGATTATCTCAACATCGCCATCGAGCGGGTTCTGGTGGATTACATCGCGCCCTGGCGCATCCAGATCGGCGATTACATCGCCGATCTGGTGGCCGGCTGGGACGGCCCGAAAATCGCCGAAACGATCGAGCTTCAGGTCGGCGGCGATCTTCAATATATCCGCATCAACGGCACCATCGTCGGCGCGTTGATAGGCATGGCGCTTTTCCTTGCCGGGGCGGCGTTTCCGCTGCTTTAGGGCGGTTCCGCCGGGCACACGGAAATGCTATGTTCGCCCGAATAACCCGGGAGAAACCCGCTGGGAGGGAATATGAGGAATCTGTCGAAACTGACTCGCTCTCGCCTCTTCATCGGCGCCGGGTTTACCGCGCTTCTCGGGGCGCTGGCCATCGGACAGGCCGTGCTCGACAAATCGGCGGCAGCCCAAGCGCAAGCGCAAGGGACCGTGATGGCGCCACGCTTCGAAATCGATCCGCTGTGGCCCAAGCCCCTTCCCAATCATTGGGTGCTGGGCTCCGCCATCGGCGTGTGGGTCGATGCCGACGACCATATCTGGATCATCCATCGCAGCTCCGCGACGCTCGCCAACAACGAGAAGCCGCTCGAGATGGGCACCGGCGAATGCTGCGCCGGCGCTCCGCCGGTGCTCGAATTCGATCAGGCGGGCAATCTGCTGCGGCGCTGGGGCGGACCCGGCCAAGGCTATGAGTGGCCGGACTCCAACCACGGCATTTTCATCGACCACAAAGGCAATGTCTGGATCGGCGGCAACGGTCCCAACGATTCCCACGTCCTGAAATTCACCAAGGACGGCAAATTCCTGATGCAGTCCGGCAAGAAGGGCGCGCGCCGCCGGGCGGGCGCGGCAGCGGGCGGCAATGAAGGCGACGTCGCCGGCTTTGTCGGCGGCAGCAATGACGAAGTGAGCTTCGGCCGCATCGCGAAGATTTTCGTCGATGCGCAGGCCAATGAGGCCTATCTCTCCGACGGCTATCTGAACAAGCGCGTCGCGGTGATCGACGCGGACACCGGCAAGCTGAAGCGGTATTGGGGCGCCTATGGCAACAAGCCGGATGATACGCCGCTCGCGGCCTATGTTCCAGGCGCACCGCCGGCGCAGCAATTCCGCAACCCGGTGCATTGCTCCGATCTATCGGTCGACCGGCTGCTCTATGTCTGCGACCGCGTCGGCAACCGGCTCCAGGTGTTCACGCCCGAAGGCAAGTTCGTCAAGGAAGCCTTCTATGACACGAACACAAGGAACGCCGGATCGGTGTGGGACATCGCGTTCTCCAAGGATCCGCAGCAGCGCTATATGTATATCGCCGACGGCGTGAACGAGAAGGTCAAGGTGGTCGACCGCCAGACGATGGAAGTGCTGACGCAGTTCGGCGACGGCGGCCGTCAGCCCGGACAGTTCTACGGCGTGCATTCCATCGCGACCGATCGCGCCGGCAACGTCTACACGACCGAGACCTACGAAGGAAAACGGGTGCAGCGCTTCGTCAATCGGGGAATGGCGCGCGTCGCCCGTAGCCAAGGGGTCGTCTGGCCCACGGCCAGATAGGCGCAGCGGTACGCCGCCATGTGCATGATCGCCGCCTTGCGCCGGTTCGCGTTGCTCCTGGCGGGTCTGGTGCTTTTGACGGTGCCGGTGGCGGCGCACGATTTGCCGCGCGACGTGACGGTGCAGGCCTTCGTCAAGCCGGAAGGCCAGACCTTAAACGTCCTCATCCGCGTGCCGTTGAAGGCCATCATGGACGTGGAGTTCCCACGCCGCGAACAGGACTTCGTCGATCTCACGCGCGTCGACCAATCCTTGCGCGACGCGGCGACGATCTGGCTGTCGGGCAATATCGACATCTATGAAGGCGACACGCTACTCCCGCCCCCGCGCATCGTGAGCACGCGCATGTCGCTGGAATCGGATCAATCGTTCCGTGCCTACGATACGGCGCTGGCCCATCTCGCGGGGACGCCTTTGCCGGCGGACACCGCGCTGTTCTGGGAGCAAGGGATACTCGACGTGCATTTCGAGTATCCGATCCAGTCGGACCGTTCCTATTTCTCGGTTCATGCCGCGTGGGACCGGCTGGCGCTGACGGTCATCACCGCGCTGCAATTCCTGCCGCCGGGCGGGGTGGTGCGCGCCTATGAGCTGGAAGGCGATGCCGGCCTTGTGCGGCTCGATCCGCGATGGCACCAGGCGGCGGCGCGCTTCGTCGTGATGGGCTTTTATCACATCCTCGAAGGCACCGATCATCTGCTGTTTCTGCTCTGCCTCATCATCCCGTTCCGCCGGGTGCGCCCGCTGATCCTGATCGTCACGGCGTTCACCGTGGCGCACTCGATCACGCTGATCGCGGCGGCCTATCACTACGCGCCAGCCGCGCTGTGGTTTCAGCCGCTCATCGAGACGCTGATCGCGACGTCGGTCTTCTACATGGCGCTCGAGAACATTGTGATCGCGCAACCGGCGCGGCGTTGGCTGATCACCTTCGTCTTCGGGCTCATACACGGGTTCGGATTCTCGTTCATCCTGGAGCACACGCTTCAATTCTCCGGCTCGCACCTTTTGTCGTCGCTGCTTGCCTTCAATGTCGGGGTCGAGCTCGGCCAATTGCTGGTGCTGGCGATCCTCGTGCCGTTCCTCAACATCCTCTTCCGCTATGTCGTGGCCGAGCGCATCGGGACGATTCTTCTGTCGGCGATCGTCGCCCACACGGCGTGGCATTGGATGACCGAACGGTTCGAGGTGTTGCAACAATTTCCGGTGCCGGAAATCACGGCCGCCGGGCTTGCGAGCGGGCTTCGCTGGCTGCTTCTGCTCGTCGCCATCGCGGCGGCGGCGTGGCTTCTGTTCGTTCTGTCGCAACGCTGGACCAAACCGGCGTCGCGCGAATCCTCGCCCGCCGAATGAGCCAGGCGTTTGAACAGAATGACGGTCCAATCGCCGCTGCTGCGATAAGGCGGCCGATGAATAATGCGAACCGGCTCTATGTCGGCCTCGGACTGCTGGTGGCCGCCATCGCTCTGGTGGGCTTCTGGCCGACCTATTTCGCGCCGCTGTTGCGCGGGCTAGCCGGGCATCCGTCCGTCATTCATTTCCACGCCGCGGTCTTTTCGGGCTGGGTTCTGTTGTTCATCGCGCAAGCTCTGTTCGCCGCCACCGGGCGCATCGCGCTGCATAGGAAATTGGGCAGGATCGGCATCTATTACAGCTGCGCGATCATCGTTGTCGGCCTCGTCACGGCGTTCAGCCAATTCGCGGATCGTATCGATGTCGGCCGGCTCGCCGAAGCCCAAACACGGCTGCTGGCGCCTCTGACGGACATGATCGTCTTTCCGATCTTCTTCTTCGCCGCGATCTATTATCGCCGCAAGCAGGATTTGCATAAGCGCCTGATGCTGGTGGCGACGACAACGCTGCTGGTGGCGGCGGTGGCGCGCATGAGCTTCATCGGCGATCCGTTCCCGCGCGAGGTCCGCCTCCTCGTCTGGATGTCGCCGATCCTCATCGCAGCCGGCTACGATCTTTATGCGCGCCGGCTGGTGCATCCCGTCTATGTCATGGGTCTTGTCGCGCTGTTCGTCCTGAACCAACGGCGCTTCCTGGTCCCGACCGATGCGTGGCAGGGAATCTCCGGCTGGCTGGCAACTTTTGTGAGCTAGGCGCTCGCTTGAACATCCGTGTGGCGCCGGCGCTCGATCATGCGTTCGCGCGGCAGAAGAATTATCACCGTCGTGCCGACATTGACGGCGCTGGCGATGGTCAGCGTGCCGCCATGCATTTCGACCAGTTGCTTCGCAAGCGGCAAGCCCAGCCCGGTGCCTTCATATTTGCGGCTGATCCGGCTTTCGACCTGGCCGAACGGCTCCATGGCCCGGGGGATTTCTTCGGGCGGCGATGCCGATACCGGTATCGCGGACCTCTATGGCGAGACCGCCATTCTTGCGCATCACCGACACCGACACGCGGCCGCGTTGGGGCGTGAATTTCACCGCGTTGAAGAGGAGATTGATGATGATCTGGCGCATCCGCCGGTCGTCGGCCCGCAATAGCGGCAGATCGGCGGGAAGAACTTCCGACAATTCCACCCGCCCCTTCTCGGCTTGCGCTTCGACAAGGCGCATGGGGTCGCGAACGATGCCGGCGAGGTCGACCTCCTCCTCGTCGAGCTTGAACTGCCCGCTTTCCAGCTTGGCCAGATCGAGGATTTAATTGATGAGATTGAGCAGATGCTTGCCGCTGGAGAAGATGTCGCCGCCATAGTCGCGGTAGCGGACATTCAGCGGCCCCAGCATCCCGATCTTGATGACTTCGGAAAAACCGATGATGGCGTTGAGCGGCGTGCGCAGCTCATGGCTCATATTGGCGAGGAATTCGGATTTGGCCCGGCTGGCGACTTCCGCTTTCTCGCGCGCGTCGGCAAGTTCCACCTGCAATTTTTCCCGCCAGCGCAATTGCTGCACCAGGAATATCCCGACGGCGATGACGAAAAAGGAGCGGATAAGAAAGCCCATCGCCGCCGCAAAGGCGTCATCGCGCCATTCCCTCAGCGCGACGGCTTCATCCATCGCGGCAGTGACGGCGATCCCGGCGGCGGGACGCTCTACCGTCGCGGCGATGACGGCATCTTGGTTCGGGGCGGCTGGCGCGCGGGAATCGCGTAACGAGAACCGCACATCCGGTACGTTCAGGGCGCGGCGAAACGTGGCCAGATCGGCTTCGTGCGCCGATGGCTCGGCGGGCCCGAGACGGCGCAGCGCGGCGGCGTGCTCGCCATAGGCGGCGGCCAGGACGAGAAGATTCTGCTCGGTGCGCTGAACTTCCGCGGCGCGTTCGGCGAATGTCAGCCAGCCGAACACAGCCCATGGCAGAACGACCGCGATCACGAAGAGCGCGGTAACCCAAGTGCTGAGTTTTGCCTTGCGCGCCTTTGCAAGCGAGTTTCGCAAGTTAGGGAACACCGCCAAATGCACGCCTCCGGGGGGAGCACGATAAGGGTGCCGAGACTAATGACCGCTTAACGCGAAAATCCCGCGTTTAGGCAAAAACATGGCCCCCCAATGGGATAGGACCGCTATTTGAGGGTGAAATAGCCGACCTTGTTGTTGGCCGGTGAACCGAACCACAGACGCCCTTCCGAATCCGGGAAGAATTCGCGCATCGTGTTTTCGGCATGCGGATAGGGATATTCCGTCACCCGCCCCGTCTTGGGATCGAGCGCCCCGATGACATCCTGGTGCTCGGACGAGTACCAGACGATGCCGTCTCGCCCGAGGCCGAGCGCATAGGGCGTGGCCTCGGGGCCGGGCAGCGTGAACTCCTGGAACTTTTCCGTTTTCGGATCGAAGCGGCCGATTTTCCCGGCGCGGAATTCGGCGAACCAGACGATGCCGTCGGCGCCGATCAGGATGCGCCGGGGCCGTCCGTCCTTGGTCGGCGGCGCCCATTTCTTGACCTTCAGCGTTTTGGCATCGACCACGCCGATCTGCCCGTTCTCGATGTTCTCGGCGAACCAGCAATTGCCGTCTCTGTCGAGCGCCAAGCCATAGACGCGCGGCACTTCGGGAATGGCGGTGAATTTTTTCGTTTTCGGATCGAACATCGTCAGCGGCGTGCCGGTGGTCCACACGCGCCCTTGCGCATCGACGCGCGTGGTGTGCTTGGCGCCGCCCGACGTCAGGCCTTCCTTGCCCGGAATGTAGCTGTCCTGGAATTCGGCGATTTGTTTGGTCGCGGGGTCCCAGCGTCCAAGCTTGTTCGAACCCTGCTGGGTGAACCACACGCTGCCGTCGGGCGCAGGCACTGCGGAATGGATCGCGGCCGTGCCCAGATTCGGCGTCCGGTATTCCACCACTTCGCCGGTCTTGGCGTCCAAGCGGCCGATGCGGTTGGCAACGCCGTAATAGGGAATCCAGAAGCCGCCATCCTTGGCTTCGACCGCGCTCCACGGAAAGCGGTTCTTGGCCGGGATGTCGTATTCGACGTAAACGATCCGCATCGCCTCGTCGGAGAAATTGCGCACCGTGTTCTTGTAGGCCGGCATGTCAGCGGGCGATTCCGGCAAGATCGAATTCTCGCCGAACAGCAGATTCATATAGGCGGTCACGTCGTCGGCTTGCTGGTCGGTGAAGGGGGCCTGGCTGTCGAGGAAGAAATGCATGGTGCCGCGCATGTAATTGACGCGGTCGCGCCAGCCGTTTTCATCGCGCTTGAACGAGGCCATGCGGCTTTGGAAGGCGTGGCAGGCAAAGCAGCGCCCGAGCAGGATGTCCTTGCCCTTCAGCACATTGTTGCCGAGCACGGCGGGGAACAATACCTGTCCCTGATATTGCGAAATCTCGGTCCAGCGGACCTTACCGTTGCGCGCGACGAATTCGTGGGCGGCGTTCTGGTTGGCGGTCAGCGTCACGGCGCGCGGCTCGGCGCTGACGCCGACGGCTTTCAGCCGAAGCTGATATTGGCCGGCCGGAAGATCCGCAAATGCATAACGGCCCGCAGCGTTCGAGAGCACGCTGACCGTGATCTTGTTGGCCACATTCTGGGCCTGGACGAAGGCCCCGCGGAACGGCGCGCCGCCCTGCGCCTTCACCGTGCCGGTCACGGTCGCCGCCTGGGCCGGAAACGCCATAAGCACCAGAGCGCCTAAAGCTTTGGAAGCGGTTCTCATGTTTTCTCCCAGCTAAGGCCCAACCGGCCGCCAGCGTACAATTTTGGACGGGACAATAGAATGGGCTAGAATTGCACCATCGCAAGAGGGGAACGGATATGGCGCGCATCGTCAAAGCCTTTGCAATTGCTTTGTTGTCCCTGGCGGCCGCGCCGTTCGCGGCGGCCGAGGTGCATCTGAAGAGCGACACGATCAACGGCATGACTGTCCGCTACAAAGTCGTGACGCCGCCCAATTACGATCCCGCCAAAGCCTATCCCGCCGTGCTCGCCTTCCCGCCCGGCCCGCAGACCATGGATATGGTGGACGCGACTCTGTTCCAGAATTTCCGCGATGAGGCCGAGAAGCGCGGCTATATCGTGATCGAGCCCGCCGCGCCCGGCATGACCTTCATTCGCGGCGGCGACCGCATCTTTCCGGCCTTCATCGAGAAGATGCTTACCGACTACAAGATTCAGAACAACAAATTCCATGCCGCCGGAAATTCCAATGGCGGACGCGCCGCGTTCCTGGTCGCGTCGAAATATCCGCAGCATTTCTGGTCGGTGACGGGCTTTCCGGGGTTGTTGGAAGAGGGTACGCTGCAGCAGATGGCGAACCTCGCCAAGATGTGCATCCACATGTTCGTGGGCGAGCACGATCCGCAATGGATCGAAGCGATGCGCGGACAAACCGCCGCCTTCCAGGCCGCCGGCACCAAATTCACCTATGTCGTCGAGCGCGGCGAGTCCCATGTGATTCGCGGGCTCGAATATGAGGGCGCAACCCGCCTCTACGATCAGTTCGACGCGGCGCGCAAAGGCGCTTGCGCGAAATAGCGGCCGCCGCCGGGAGAATCGGACTGCGATAGTCAAGGGCACGCAAAAGGTCTAGCCTGCCGCGATCATGCAACGCGGGGGCTCGCGATGAAATGGTATCACTACATATTCTGCGTGCTGGGCGGCGCCTTCGTCGCCAATTTCTTTCCGCATTTCGTGAACGGGATTTCCGGCGCCGAATTTCCGACGCCGTTCGCCAATCCGCCGCCGCCGGTTGGAAAGTCCCCTGCCCCCGTCAATGTGGCGTGGGCCTTGGGCAATCTCGTTGCCGGCTATCTTCTGCTCCGCTACGGACAGTTCTCGTTGCGCGGCTCTTGGCCGGCACTGATCGCCGCCTTTATCGGGTTTGCGGCGATGAGCATGATGCTGGCCAACGTCTTCTCGGAAATTCCGCGATAGGCGTCTAGCGGCGCGCGCCGTTCGCGCAGCGCGTCGTGGTGAGGCGCTCCATCAGCGCGAACAGAATGTTGCCGGACGGATCGCGGCGTAAGCTTGGCTCGCGTCTGAGGGAAGCGAGATATTCCTGCCGGAAGCTCTCGACGCTCGGCGCGTTGCACCGGTCCTTGCTGTTCCAGATATAGCCTTCGGCGAACCCGGAAAGATAGGTCGTGCAGAGCTGTTGCTTGGCGGCGTCGCGCGCTTCGCACAACGCCAGCAGATTGGCGTTGAACAGCGGCTCCTCATAGGCAGCGGCGAGCGCGATGCTCGGAGAGGAGAGCATTGCAAGCAACACGATCATTCGTGTCACCGCCATGGCCCCCTCACCCCGACCCTCTCCCCCTTAAGAGGGCGAGGGAGATTTTTTCAGTTGATCGCGAAGCAGTAGAACATTCCCGTGCCGCCGGTCTCGACCAGCGCCGACTGGCTGCAGGCGCGCGTCGCGTGGGCCGCATTCCACGAGGTGTTGCCGCCGCCCTGGCGGTCGGAATGGCCGACCTGCGCCGAGCCCAATGTGCTGCTCGTCCAATTGTTGCAGGTGTGGTCCATCGTGTCGGCAAACGCGCGGCCATCTGGCTGCGAGCCCGTCAGCATGTCGTGCATGTTGGGCTGCTGACCCGCACCGTTGACGGTGACGCCCTTCTCCGTCCGCGCCGACTCTTTGAACAGCTGGCTGCCGCGCTGGGCTTCGATCAGCGTGTCGCCATGCAGCTCCGACAGCGTATCGGAGATCGTCTCGCCCTTGGAATTGTGCCACGGGCCGGTGCCGATGCGTTCGCGCGCATTCACGGCCGGCTGGCCCGGGCGCGCCTGCGTGGAAAGATAAGCGCGCCAGGTCTTGCCGCCGCCGCCCGCCGCCGCCGCGAGGTTTTGGCAATGCTCATCCGCGCCGGCGATACCGCCGAGATCGCCGCCGCGCCCCATGCCGACGCTGGTGACGAAGAACGTCATCGGCGGTTGCGGCGCCGGCGCCGCGATCACGAACGCCGAACCGAGCAGCACCGGAGCCGCGGCGAGGGAAACAAGGGTGATCTTCTTCATATGTCGCCTCAATTTGTCGCGAAGCAATAATACATGCCGATGCCGTGGGTACGCGCGAGGTTCTGCTGACTGCACCCCACCGTCCCATGCGACGAATTCCACGAGCCGTTGCCGCCGCCATTGCGGTCGGACATCCCGACTTGCACGTTGGCGCCGGTGTTCAGGCGCAGATTGTCGTTGTTGCCCTGGGCCTCGCTCGTCCAATTGTTGCATGTGTGATCTTGCGTGTCGGTGAAGGCGCGGCCGTCCGGCATCGAGCCGGTCAGCGTCTCGTGGCGGTTGCTGATTTTCTGCTCCAGCATATAGGCGTATTCGCGCGAGCGCGGATTGATGCCGTCATTGAGGCCGGGCACGATCTCGCCCTTCTCGGTGATATCGGTCAGCTTGGTGATGTTATTGCCCATGCGCGCAAGCTCGATCGTGTCGCCATGCAGATGCGCGTTGTCGCGCGCGATCATCGCGCCCTTGGAATTGTACCAGGGGCCGGCCCCAATGCGGTCGCGGGCGTTTACGGCGGGCTGGCCGGGACGGGCCTGGGTCGAAAGATAAGCGCGCCAGGTCTTGGCCCCTGCGCCTGCCGCGGCGGCAAGCTGTTGGCAATGGGCGTCCGCGCCGGCGAGGCCGCCGAGATTGCCGCCCTTGCCGATGCCGACGCTGGTGACGAAGAAGCTCATAGTCGGCGCCGCCGTGAAGGCCGGCGCCTGCGCGTATGCGACATAGGAGCCGCACCCCAGAGCCAGCGTCAGTATGGCAACAGATGTCTTTCTCATGGGCCTCTCCCTTTGCCGCATATTTCCGTATGCGTGAGTAGCAAAACTCGAGCGTGCCTGCCAGAGCGTCAAGCGACGAAGCCGCGCCCCGCCGCCCTCGTTTTTCGCCGGATTAGCGGCTAAATTCGACTTCCCGCGCCGCCAGCTTCGCCCCATAGCGCGTCATCAAGGAGGTGTTATGCGGCCAGTGCCCGTTGGGACGAAGGGAAGCTTTACAATCATTGTGCGCCCCGATCATCTCGCCAATTCGTTCAAGGACGCCATCCTGCCGCCGGTGCTGGCCACGCCCGTCATGCTGCTGTTCATGGAGAACGCGGCGCTGAACGCGGTCAAGCCGTTCATCGAAAAGGGCGAGAGCGTGGTCGGCATCGGCGTGAATTTGCGCCATCTGGCCGCGACGCCGGCCGGTTCCCGCGTCACCGCTGACGCCGAAGTGACCCGGGTCGAGGGGCGGCGCATCGAATTCAAGGTCAGCGCCCGCGACGAGACGGAAGAGATCGGCAGCGGCACGCATGATAGAATGGTGGTCGATATCGAACGTTTGTCCGCCCGGCTGGCGGCGAAAAGCAAGGTTTAGAGGTCACGATGAAACGGCGGTCTATGGGTATTTCACTGGCGGGTTTGCTGGCGGCGAGCGTTGCTTCCGGCGCGTGCCTAGCGGCGGCGAGTAGCCCCGCGCTCGACGACCTCACCTCTTATTCGCTGGTGCGGCTGGACGGCGGCAACGCCATTCCCGTCACGCTCGATGAAGCCGCCAACACGCTGAAGGATTACGACGTCATCGTGCTCGGTGAATTTCATGACCATCCCGCCAATCATTTGGCCGAGATGGCGCTCTTCCGCGCGCTCTATGGCAAAGCGCCACGGCTCGCACTGACGCTGGAGATGTTCGAGCGCGATGTGCAGCCCGCGCTCGACGATTATCTCGCCGGCAAAATCGGCGAAGAAGTGCTGAAGAGTCGCGGCCGCGCCTGGGGCAATTATTCGGAGGCCTACCGGCCGCTGGTGGAATACGCCAAGGCGCGCAAGCTGCCGGTGATCGCGGCGAATGCGCCCGCGAGCGTCGTACGCTGCGTCGGCATGGAAGGGCCGGGATTCCTCGCGACCATGCCCGCCGACAAGCGCAATTGGGCGGCCGCCGAATTGCATCTGCACGAGGGCGCCTACAAGGACAAGTTCATGCGCTTCCTCGAAGAGGACGGCAGCCACGGCCCCGAAGATCCCACCAAGACCGAGTCCGAAAAGAAAGCGCAGGCCGAGCGCGGCTTCGCTTCGCAGGTGACGCGCGACGACACGATGGCGGAATCGATTCATCTGTATTTGCAGAAGAACCCGGGCGCCAAAGTTGTGCACGTCACCGGCAATTTTCATGCGGAAAGCCATCTCGGCACCGTCGAGCGCCTGAAGCTGCGCGCGCCCAATCTGCGAATCGCCGTGGTGACGCCGATCGCGGCCGCCGATCCCGAACGTCCCGCCGTGGAGGCAAAGGACTCCAGCAGCGGCAATTTCGCGGTTCTGTTGCGCGCGACGCCGGCGCGCTATGCGAGCAAGGCCGAAGAGGACACCGCGATGGAAAAGATGCGCGCGATGTTCCGGGGCCGCCCCATCGCACGGCCCTGCGTGCTGCCCGCCAACTGAGCGGAAAACGGCGCCGCCCGCCGATACGGAAAAACTAATTCCAATCTTCGCTATATTTGCGCCAAATGCCCGGGATATTTCGCATTTTAGCTTAAATAGCGACTGTTAGTTACGAACCGCCCCCTTGGGAAGCGGCCTGTGACCAAACGGCTTTTAGAGACTGCGCATATCCTCATCTACGATCCGGTCCCCGCGAACGGCAATCTGTCGCGCGCCTGCCTGCTCAATCTCGGCTACCGCAATATCGAGCTCGTCATCACCCTCGACGCGCTGGAAAATCGGTTGAAGGTCTGCTCGCCCGATCTTCTGCTTTGCGAAGTGGCGGCGGCGGAAGCGGAGGTTTGCCGGCTCATCCAATCGGTGCGGCAAGGGAGCGTGGGAGATAGCCCTTTCCCCGTGGTGATCGCAATCACATGGCGCCCCGACAGTCCGACGGTCGGACAGGTGCTGCGTTCGGG